>DAOWGG010000003.1 GCA_030637565.1 Candidatus Peregrinibacteria bacterium
CATTAAATCAATTTTATGTCAATGAAAAATACCCCTTAAACTTCTGATTGAATCTATGGCGCACCTATGATAAAATCCTTCCGCTTAATTAATTTAATTGAGAACCGTTCAAAATAGCTTTGCTATAGAGCTTGCTTCTCACCTACTTATTATGGAAAAACTACTCCTAATTACTCAAGTTATTATTTCAATTCTTCTTTCGGTGGCCGTTTTAGTTCAGTCGAAAGATGAAGGATTCACCGCTTCTGGAAATCAAGGTTTTCAGGCCACTCGACGTGGACCGGAGAAAATTCTTTTTAGAGCCACTGTTATTCTTGCTGCTCTTTTCCTTATCAATGCTTTTTCTTTTGTTCTTATCTAAGTCAGGTAGATATTCATAATCTCACTGCCTGAATCATCCCTTGGGATCTTTACTTTTTATTATGCGAAAGAAGATTGGTCGTCTAACTAAAATTGAAAAAATTGTTGTTGCTTTTTTGGCAATTACTATTGCGATAACAGGCTTTCAAATTGGCAATGCTTTTTATAATGAGCATAGCGATATTTTTCCGGTTGAAGGTGGGGTTTATGTTGAGGGTGTGGTTGGAAAAGTAGGGCTTATTAATCCTCTTTATATCCATCAAGGAAGCCTCACTCACGACCTCACTCAATTGGTTTTTTCTGGATTGACCAAATATGACCCAAAAACCCGTGATGTTATTGGGGATTTGGCTGAATTCACTGTTTCCGAAAATGGAAAAGAATACACGTTCACCATCAAGGAAAATGCGAAATGGCATGACGGAGTGAAGGTTACTAGTGATGATGTTGTTTTTACCTACGACGCGGTCATTAATCACCCTGCGTTTAATGGTCTTATTTTGAATTACAACGATTACAGTGGTATAAAAGTAGCAAAAATTGATGAACGAACGGTTCAATTTCTTCTTGAGGAAGCCGATTCCTTCTTTCTTGTTAAAACAATCACCGGGCTTCTTCCAGAACACGTTCTTGGACATCTGCCTGTAGAAGTTTTAGATGGAGCGCCCTTTAATCAAATACCTGTTGGTAGTGGCCCTTACCGATTCATTTCAATGGCTCCTATTGATAATTATGCAGAAATCACCCTCGAAGCTTTTGAGGATTATTATAATAAAGAACCCAATATTCCAACCATTCAAATCAAAGTTTTTTCTGATTACAAAGAGTTGATGAAACATGTTAATGACCTAGATGGCATTCGGAATCTTCCTGAGGAATTCACCGAAAAAATATTAAACCGTGGACGCTTAAATTTAATCCGATATCACCTTCCTCAGTATGTTGCGGCCTTTATTAACACTCAATCTCCAATACTAAAAGACGTTAATGTCCGCCTCGCCCTTCAGCTTGGCACCGATAAAAAGTCTCTCATTGAGTCTCTCAATCAAAGTAAAATTATCGACACCCCTCTGCTGGAAATCAATCAGATGGATTGGGTTTATCAATACAGCGTAAAAAAAGCAAATGGAGCTCTTTACGAAACAGATTGGCAACTTCCTGAGGCAATTGAAGATGAAGAAGAGGTTGAGGTGGATGAAAATGGGGAAGTAATTGAAGTTGAAGAAATTGAAGCTGAGCCTGAATACATAACAGGGCCTAATGGAGGGGTGAACTGGCAAACAACCGATACGAAGATTACCCTCACTGGAACCACTCCGCCAAAAACAAAAATGGTGGCTATTAATGATTATGAACTTCAAAAGTATGTTCCAGGAGATCCAGGCTGGAGCTATGTGGCCAGTTTTGATTTTGGAAATTTAAAGAAGGGTGAGAATACCTTTGACGTTTATACTATCAGCTTCACCGAAGAAAAAGAGCTGATCGATTCTATTACCATCGTTCAAGGTACTGAAAATGAATTTATAGAAAAGGAATTAGAAAAACTGGCCGTTGAAAATGAAGAGGCAACCACCGTCCCTATTCGCACGAATGTTGAAGGGCAAGCTCTTACTCTCAAGCTTATCACCCCTGAAAACCCAAGTGATTATGCCGAAGTCGCTTCTATCCTAAAAGAACAATGGAAAAAAATTGGTGTTAATTTAGAGGTAAAAACCCTTGATACCGAAGCTTTCCAAGAGGCACTATTCAAGAGGGAATATGACTTGTTGATTTTTGGACAAAACTTGGGCTATAATCTCGACGCTTACCCCTACTGGCACAGCAGTCAGGCGAAGGAGGGGGGGTATAACCTTTCACAATTTAAGAATTTTATTGTCGATAGCCTGCTGGATAAAGTCCGAACCGAATCAGACAACGAGGGTCGCCAAAAAACACTAAACGATATTCAGGAAATTATTCGCAAAGAAGTACCTGCTGTTTTCCTTTACAGCCCAACGTATTACTTTGCTCTTTCCGATAGTATTCAGAATTCTTATTTTGAAAATCTTGCCACTGCCAGTGACCGATTTACCTGTATTGCAGACTGGTATGGCCGAGTTAACCGCCAGTTTAATGAAGGAGTCACTCCATTCACCTTTGCTGACTGGATAATAAAACAATTTTGATTTTCAGCATTTTAAGTGTTAAAGTGCTTCAGCATTAACCAAGAACATAAATCTCTAATCTCTAATCTATTATGCAAGTTGTATTAAAAAAACGAGTTCCTAAGCTCGGAAACGAAAACGATGTTGTGAATGTAAAAGTTGGATACGCTCGTAACTTTCTTTTTCCACAAAGCCTCGCTATTCCTGCTACCAAGCAAGCACTCACTCATGCCGAAACACTTAAGGTTAAAATGGTTCAAAAAATGGAAACCATACTTGAGAATGCTAAAGAAATTGCCGATAAGCTAAAAGGTCTTACCATTACTTTCAAAAAGAAAGCTCGTGATGAAAAATTGTACGGATCTATTAAAGAGGCTGATGTTGTTGATGCCCTTGTTAGTCAGCACAAACTAGAGCTTAAAAAAGAAATGGTAAAAATGGATGAACACCTAAAAACACTTGGAGAGCACACGGTTAAAATTGAGCTTACTGAAGCTATTAGCGCTGAATTAAAGGTAATCATTGAAGCGGAATAATTAACGTCAAACTCGAAGCCCAAATTCTTTAAATCCGAAAGGATTGGATTGGGCTTTTTTGTTGCCTCTGGATTATTGAGTCAAAATATGGTAAAATAATAAGATATTTTGGAATCTTTTTATCTTACGTGTTCGATCAAACTAAAAAACCACTGGAATCGCTTGCAAAAGCAGGCACCAAAGAGGCCTTGAAAGGCTTGGGTAAAAGCGTAAAAGAAGGCTTGGGAGGCTTGCTAGAAACGGTAATTAATCAAAGTAAGGATATTTTCAAGTGGTTTGGGAATCTTTTTGAAAACATTAAAGAAAAAGGATTGAAGGAATCTTTAATGGGACCTTTTATTGGCTTTTTAAGTTTTGCAGAAAATTTAGGTAAAAATGAAAAAGAGGCTTCTGAAAAAACTAAACCCACCCCTTCTTCTCAGGTGGCACGAGCTGAATTGAAAAAGGATGTTGAAAAA
>DAOWGG010000138.1 GCA_030637565.1 Candidatus Peregrinibacteria bacterium
AGTCTTTAAGGCTTCGATTTAAAAATCCAACATTTTTAATAAATGCTATAACACATTCTTCAGTCGAGCTACTTCTATCATTACTATGGACTAAATTTAAATAGGATTCGGAGGGTGCCTTGGTCATCAAAAAAACATTAAAGGAAACTATTTTAACTCTTTTTTAAAAATTGTCAAAATTAGGCCTCTTTATTCATATAAAGTGTTTGAGTTGGGAAGGCCATTTCAATTCCCTCTTTTTCAAAGGCATCCATAATCGCTAAATTGATTTTTTCCTGAGCATCCATATAGTCCGCATAGGCGCCAGATTTAATATAATAAACCACTTCGTAGTTCAGGCTGAAATCTCCAAAAGCATGAAAGTGAACTCGATCCAGATCCACTTTTTTAATTTTTGTAAAAATTCCTTTTAGTAATTTAGGAATCATTTTCAATTTTTTAGTTGGAGTATCGTAGGTTAATCCAAATCCAAAAGAAATTCGGCGCTTCTGCATTTTCTTAAAGTTTCGAACTTGAGAGCTGGTCAGTTCACGATTAGCAAAAACAATTTCTTCTCCCTGAAGGGCTTCGACGCGCGTGGTTTTAAGGCCGATCTGTTTAACGGTTCCCGATTGATCCCCCACCACAATGTAATCTCCAATTTCAAACGGTTTATCAAAGTAAATCGAGAAAGAACTGAATAAATCACCGAGTATATTTTGAGCTGCCAAGGCAATAGCGATACCACCAATACCCATGCTAGCCACGAGGGCAGTAATATCAACTCCTAGATTCCCCAAAATCAATAAAAGGCCTGTTGCCCATAAAAGAATTTTAGCCACCAGAGAAAGGGCGAAATAAGTGCTAGTCTTCTCCCGTTTTTTATCTTCTTTTTTAGAAAATTTATAAAGAAGATATTCAATCAAATTACTAGCCGCTTGCGTGGCCCAAAAGAAGATCAAAATAATTAAGAAAGCATTGGCAATTTTATCAATCACTGAATGAACGGAAAGATATTGAATGGCAAGATAGAAAGAAATATAACCATAAAAAATAGCAGGAATACTTTCAATCATCTCAACCAGCTCATCATCCAAATCTGTTTTGGTTTTCTTCGCCCATTTTTCAATGCGAATTAAAATAATGGTTTTAAAGATTTTAATGGCAACACTAGCCACCAAAAACACCCCTAGGGCAATCAAATAATCCATACCGCTATTCCCCCAAAATTCAAACATTAAAAATTCTTTCGCGCTGTCTAAAAAAGTGTCCATAATTTTGTCTTAGTTATTTATGAATACATACTAGAAAAACTCCTGCATTAAAGCAAATGAAACGATAATTGCAGTTGCCCCGATTTATATCGGAAAGTATAATCAATAAGCCTTGAGGGCGGTTAGCTCAGTTGGCTAGAGCGCGTCATTGACGTTGATGAGGTCAGAGGTTCGACTCCTCTACCGCCCACCACTTTTTGTTTAATTTTTTATTACCTGCATGGCCGAAGGTTCCATCTTTATTCTCATTGTCGGCGTATTGAGTGTCAGCGCCCTTTATTTCTTAGGATTCGAAAGCGTCGACCCCCGCATTATTTTGGTGGTGATGACTATTCTGTTAATCCCCGGTTTTTACGCCGCGATCACTAGCGGACCTTTCGTTCCCTCCAGCAAAAAACGCCATCGAACCATGTTGAAATTGGCAGATTTAGATCCCACAGATATAGTGTATGACCTTGGATGTGGAGACGGTCGTTTGGTTTTTCAGTCTGCCAGGTTCTGCAAAAAAGCGATCGGCTATGAACTCTCAATTCCACTTTATTTATTCGGAAAAATTCGCCAACTTTTCAGTCGTCGAAACGCCACCATCCGTTATGGCAACATCTGGAAGCAAGATTACAAAGACGCTGATGTTATTTTTTGCTACCTCCTCCCCAAAGCAATGAAACAATTTTACAAAGAGGTTTGGCCACATCTAAAAAAAGGAACCCGAGTGGTATCAAATGCTTTTCAAATCCACGAGATAAAACCCATCGAAAAAGAAGGGAAGGTTTATTTATATCAGGCCTAGTTTATTAGTACTTGGTGAGCTTTTTTTCGAGAATTCATTTGATTCTGGGGAGCTCTTTGAAAAACATGGAAACGATCGGAATTGATTAATATTTCAACCTCCATACCCTCACTCTTTAAGTCACCAGCCAAGTCGGTCATTTGGCAGACTTCAGAATGGTTGGATCGATCAAAAGAAGCTATTAATTCATAACTGCTAGCTTCAAGTTGTTCACGTTCTATTAAAAAATCTTTTTCAATATCGAATGTAGGCTGTGCTTTCATGGTTTGGAGGGGTAAATAATTATTTAGTTTGGTTTTTGTTCTATATTTCTAGACCACAAGTCAACCACTTTGCGCGCGTCCAGTATGATAGATTTTTGTCCAATAGCTTTTAATTCCTCAGCCCGCACATTAATAGCAGCTCGACCTATCTCAGTATTGGGTTGATCCATTTGGAATTCAAATCCCCCTCTAGTTAGTCGCATTCTTTCGAATCTCAGATTAGAAAGGAATTTAGGATCTTCGTGGTCGAGTTTAATAGTTTTAGTCATAGTTTTTTAATTAAAGGTCTTATTATAACTTATGAGGAGGATTTGTCAACAACCTCTCGACTAAAATTAAAAACTTTTATAAAATAAGCCCGCTTTCTTAATCTCGTGGGGCTGTAGCTCAGTTGGCTAGAGTACTTGCATGGCATGCAAGGGGTCAGGAGTTCAAGTCCCCTCAGCTCCACCATTTTAAAAAATAAAAAGAAACCCCTTGATAAATAGTAGATTTTTTTGGTATATATTAGTCTTAATATTTTTTTATTCATAAATACCTGACGTGCTAAGAAAACCAGATGATCAAAAGGATAACATTGAATTTAGTCCAGATCTTATAAAAACAGCAGAAAAAGATTTTGAATCCAACAGTACATCACATCACCCTGAAGGAATTTTGATAGGGATGACGGCTTCTTTAATGCGCACCTTGAGCCAGATTTCTCATTTTGACATTGGGGCAGCATTTTTAGTCGATCCTGAGACCAGAGAGAAAAAACTGGTTGATGTTCTAAAATATGAAGAAGATGGAAAAATCAGCTTTTTATCAAAAGATTATGTTGGGAGAAACAGTTTAACAGAATTAAGTAGAGATCCTTATTTTGAAAAAATTGAAGATTTAGGTGAGGAAATTGATATAGATCCACAAGAAGGTGTTGGTATTGATATTCTCATACCTTTATTGACTGAGGGCAACGGGGTAGTTGGAGCGATTTGTCTCGATAACACAAATGACAATCCTCATTTGGGCATGTACCAAAAAGACATAGGTAAATTAGCACGAAAG
>DAOWGG010000013.1 GCA_030637565.1 Candidatus Peregrinibacteria bacterium
TGATGGATTTTACATCACTGAAAAGCTTCCCAATGGAAGCGATGAAAAAAACCAAGGCTTCTTATTTAGGTTGTCATCCTATGTTTGGCTCTACAAATTCTATTGAAGGTCAAATGGTGGTGGTATGCAGGGGGCGTGGATCGAAATGGCATCAATGGTGGAAGGGCTTGCTCAAGAAAAACCATGTGGATGTTCGCGAGCTTTCCGCTAAAAAACATGATCATTTAATGTCTTATGTGCAAGCGCTGAGCCATTTTAGTGATTTGGTTTTGGCAGATGTTCTTAATAAGAGCGGACTTAGTGTTTCTAATTTTTTAAAGTACCAAAGTCCTCCTTATCGCTTAAAGCTTGATATGATGGGGCGTATTTTAAATCAGGATCCCAACTTGTATGCTCAGATTCAAATTCAGAATCCAGAAAGCTTAAAGGTAATGAAAACTTTTTTAAAGTCTGCTGAGCAGTGGACTGATTTGGTTGAGCAAAAAGATATGAAGTCTTTTGAAAAAAAATTCCAAAAAGCTTCTCAATATCTCAGTCGATACAAGCGATTGGCGATGGAAGAATCGGATTGGTTGATTGAGCAGCTGAATCGTAAAAAGTTTTTAGAGGAAGGGGTTTTAAAGCCGATGAAGCCGGATAAAACTTATCAGTTGGTTGTTCTTGGTCCGGAAAATACTTTTTCTAGCCTGGCGGCTAAAAAATATGATTCCAAGGCTAAGATTTGGTATGCGAATACTATTACAGAAGTATTTGGGTGGGTTCAAAAAGGAGTGATCCAAAAAGGAATTGTTCCTATTGAAAATAAAATGACAGGTTCAGTGGTTGAGACATCTGATAATTTATTTGAATCTAAGTTAAAAATTCAGGAATCTTTTGAGCTGCCAATTCATCATTTTTTAGCAACCTTGAATAAGGTTCAAAAAAGTGAAATTAAAACTATTTATTCTCATGCTCAGCCGATTCGTCAGTGTCGAAAATATTTGAAGAAACATTTTCCTAAAGTGGATTTTGTTTCGATGCCGAGTACGGCGGCCGCTCTTAAAAAAGTGGTTTCAGAAAATCTCTATGATTCAGCGGTTATTTGCTCGGAGGATGCAGCGAAGGCATTTCGAATGACTCTTTTGGCTAAAAATATTGAAGACTATAAATTGAATTCCACCCGTTTTGTGGTGATTGGGAAAAAAGAAGCACCGATCAAGAAAAGTCATCGTTATAAAACATCTATCGCTTTCTATTTTTCAGCGGATGCTCCGGGAACGTTGTATCAAGTTTTAGGTGAGTTTGCGGGAGCTAATGCCAATATGACTAAAATTGAGTCCTCGGCCAATCCGCAAATTCCAGGAGGGCATGTTTTTTATGTAGATTTTGAAGGTCATTCCACTGAATTGTATATCAAAAAAATGCTTTCTAAAATTAAAAAGCATGTGGCTGTTTTAAAGGTTTTGGGGAGTTATTAAGGTATTAGAATGCTTTAAGTTTTAGATGACTTAAAATGAATCAGGATCAAGCTCTCTTCCCGCCTTATTTGGGTCAGCATTTATAGTGATTTGCCTATCTTCTATCTTAGGCCGAACAATAAAATCTGGAGTGCCCTCTCTATCACATTGAAACCAAATTATATTTAGCCGCCCTTGTTTATCCTTGAATCCAAAATGAACTCTTCCGAATGCATCTCGAAAGTAGTCTGGGAGTTTACTAACTGGACTAAAATCATTTTCTTCTATATCAGGGCATTGTTTTTTGATTACCTCTACCATTATTTTCCTAGCTTTCATAATAAAGTCTACACGCATTAATCGTTCAACTTCATCTTTATTTACTTGAGGCTCTTCTGGTGCGCTTAGTGCATCCAATATGGTTTGCCTCAATTTTAATTCGTTGTTTCCTGGTTTTTCAGTCATAATAAAAAGAATCTAACAATAATTAGGTTTATATTATTAGTATCTTTTTATGTATTTGTCAATATTTTTTATGCTGTGGACTCCTTTTCTTCTTGTTCTTCAATTTTGATTGGCTGATTTCCTCCCTCTTCAACACTCTCAAGATCACTAAATAATTCTCTTTCAAGGTTTCTTAGCCTTATCTCTTCAATGGCAGCAGTTTCCTTTATGTTGTCACTAGCTTGCTCCATTAATATTTTAAATTCGATCGCTTTTTTAAGTAATTTTTTGTCAGCTACTTCCATTTGATCGATATTGGCCTTAATTTTAACTTCATCATTTAAAGCTATAATCTCCTGATATTTAGACATCATCCTCTTAAAGTCTCCTGTGTCAATGCTCATAGAGGCTTCCAATACTTCTTTGGCTTTTTCTCTTACATTAGTAGTTTTCCTTGCATCTTCTGCTGCCATTACTTGCTGTTCTAATTCTCGAGCTTGTACCTCGGCATCAAAGAAGTCAGGATTTGTATTTAGTGCTGTGTCTGCCATTTTTTTATTTTTATTTAATAAATCTTAACATTATAACACAAATAGCCCTTAAAATCAATGCTTTACGGTGGAAAAATATGTTAAAATGCCTCCGTTTTCTTCAGTAATTCCTACTCACTTATTTATGAATTTGCTCGTTACAGGTGGAGCCGGTTTTATCGGTTCACACTTTATCCGCTATATGTTGGAGCAGTATCCTGATTACCAGATCATTAATCTGGATAATCTGACGTATGCGGGGAATTTGGACAATACTGCTGATTTTGCTGATCGTCCAAATTACTCTTTTGTGCAAGGAGATGTGGCAGATCGGAAATTGATGGATGAGTTGGGAGCAAAAGTGGGTGCAATCGTTCATTTTGCGGCGGAAACTCATGTGGATAACAGTATTGATGATGCGACCCCTTTTTTACAAACCAATGTGATTGGTACTCAGGTTTTGATTGAAGCGGCTCTTAAACACAAGCATCAGCGTTACGTTCAGGTTTCGACTGACGAGGTGTATGGAGATATCGAAGAAGGATTATTTACCGAAGAGTCTCCTTTAAAGCCAAGTTCTCCTTATTCTGCTTCTAAGGCGGCGGGGGATATGCTGGTTTTGGCGGCGGTTCGTACGTATGATTTGCCTGGCGTTATTTCTCGTTGTTCTAATAATTACGGCACTCATCAATTTCCTGAAAAGATTGTTCCCTTCTTTATTAAAAAGCTGATGGCGGGTGAAAAGGTGCCATTGTATGGAGACGGTTCTAATGTTCGTGACTGGCTTCATGTGCTAGATCATTGTCGGGCGATCGATCTTATTTTGCACAAAGGAAAAGTGGGTGAAATTTATAATGTGGGAGCGAATAATGAACATTCTAATTTAGAAACGACCAAAAGGATGCTTCAGATTCTTGAGCTTCCAGAGGATCGAATTGAACTTGTGAAGGATCGTCCAGGCCACGATATTCGCTACGCCATTGATTCTTCTAAAATTCAAAATGAGCTTGGGTGGAAGCCGACAGTTGATTTTGAGAATGGGTTTCGTGAAACAGTGGAATGGTATAAGAAAAATTTTCAATAACACAATTTTAATATGTGCGGAATTTTCGGATATTTAGGGAAGCGTGATGATGCGCTCGAACTTGTGATTAAAGGGCTACAGAAGCTTGAGTATCGTGGGTATGATTCATGGGGGGTAACCACGGATCTTGATGGTGAACTTTTTGTTGAAAAGAAGGTTGGAAAGATTTCGGAAGCGAATTTAGATGACTTTAAGGATAAGAAAACGGGTTTGGCGATGGGACATACTCGCTGGGCAACTCATGGAGGGGTAACCGATGTTAATTCTCATCCTCACTTTGATCCAGAAAGACAAATTGCAGTGGTCCATAATGGGATTATTGAAAACTACCAAGAGCTTCGTGATGAGTTGGGCAAAGAAAATTTTGTTTCTGAAACCGATACTGAAGTTATTGCTCATCTGATTGCGAAGTATCGAAAAGAACTCCCTTTTAAAGAAGCTGTTTTAAAAACAATTCAGCGCCTTGAGGGGCGTTATGCCATTGTGGTGATGAATGTAGGAGAGAACTATCTGATCGCGGCTCGTCGTGGTTCTCCGCTTATTGTTGGAATTGGTGACGGAGAATACTTTTTAGCTTCCGATATTCCTGCTTTTTTGGAATATACACAGGATGTGAATTATTTGGATGACAATGAAATGGTGATTGTGGATGGTGGCGTTGAATTTTTGAATTTAGAAACGGGTGATCCAATTGATAAGCGTTTGGTGAATATTGATTGGCAGGCGGAATCGGCTGAGAAGGGTGAATATGACCACTTTATGCTCAAGGAAATCATGGAGCAAAAAGAAACCATCCATCGAGCGATCAATCAAGACACCGATGAAATCATGCATATCGCTCAGCAGATCAAAAGTTCTCGCGGTTGTTTTCTTTCGGGTTGTGGAACGGCGGGGAAGGTTTGCATGGCGGGTGAATATTTCTTTTCTATGATTGCGCATCGTCATGTGAATTTTGCTCCTTCCTCCGAATTTCCTATTTATCATCACTTCCTTCGCCCCGAAAGTTTGCTCGTTGTCATTTCTCAAAGTGGTGAAACAGCGGATGTTCTTGAGGCGATGGAGGCGGCGAAAAGTAAAGGGTCTAAAGTCCTTTCATTGGTGAATGTTGAAGGTTCGACCATTGCTCGTCAGTCTGATTTTTCTTTACATATTAAAGCTGGTCCTGAAAAAGCGGTGGCTTCCACCAAGGCGGCAACGTCTCAAATGGCACTCTTGCTCCTTATCGCAACGGCGATGATTGGGGAGCTTCAGGAAGGTCGGCGTTTGCTTGCGGAAGTGGCTTCTAAGATCAATGATATTCTTAATCCACGCTTTCTTACCTACATTAAAAGTGTGGCGGAGGCGATTAAGGATCATGAAAATTGTTATATTATTGGAAAGGCGGAAAACTACCCAATGGCATTAGAGGCGGCCATTAAAATTCAAGAGGTGAGCTACATTCATGCAGAAGGATTTGCGGCGGGTGAGTTGAAGCATGGTCCTATAGCTCTAATCACCGAAGGGACTCCTTGTATCTCGATTGTTGCTAACGATGAAGTGAAGCAGGATATTATTTCTAATACGATGGAATTAAAGGCTCGTGGAGCTTATATTATTGGGATTAGTCCTGAGAATAATGAGGCTTTTGATGAGTGGATTAAGGTGCCAGATGTCGGGGTGGCTTCACCGCTTGTGAATATTATTCCGATTCAGCTTTTGGCTTATTATATTGCTGTGCTTCGTGGGCTTGATCCTGATATGCCACGGAATTTGGCGAAAAGTGTAACCGTAAAATAAAATGGAATTTCTTTTTAGTCTTTCGATCAATAAATACAA
>DAOWGG010000160.1 GCA_030637565.1 Candidatus Peregrinibacteria bacterium
AAACTCAGAAACCGTTAAAACATGATCTGCCTTTTTAAGGGCAAGACGAGCATTCCAATGATAAACCCGAGACCGAAGTCGTTTGCGATACTCTTTTAATTTCCACGGAATCACATCGTGAACCGTAACAATTGTGGGCATCGGAAGTTTTCGTCGTGGATTAGATGGGTATAAAAAATGAGCCACATCCACTTCAAATCGTTCCATTTCTTTAGGAACTAAAGTGTGTTCCCAATAGGCCTTCTTAAAACTTTCAGATCGATAAGGCTTTTCGGCAACACGAATTTGTCGACAATTGTCGGGCAATTCAAAATCCACCAACTCAGGGGTGAATAAAAAATATTCATTGCTAGAATCTAGCTTTGCCAACGTTGGAATAAGACTGCGCGTATACTGACCAATCCCCGTAAAGGGTTGAGTGAGAAACCGTGCATTAATACCAATCTTCATAATAAATAGTTTGTCATCCTGAACTTGATTCAGGATCCATATAATAATAGATTCCCGCCTTCGCGGGAATGACAATTTTAATGACCAACCTCCAATATCAATTTCGCAATATCCCGATTCGCGTGAGGCTTGGAAACTTTAGCGAGTGACTCTTCCATTGCCTCCATTTGAGTTGGATTACTCCAAAGCGAATTCACCACCTCATGCAAAGGCTGGTAGCGCAGAATAACACTAGCACCCATTTGTTCAAAATATTCCGCATTCAATTGCTGATGATTATGGGCCGCAGACTGAAGGGGGATAAGAATATTTGGCTTCTGCATCAACGCCAGCTCATACAAAGAATTAGCCCCCGCACGACCCGCCACCAAATTGGTGATCGCATAAATATGCTTCAGCTCTTCACCAATGTATTCAAATTGAATGTAATTAGGATCTTTGATGTTAGTTGTCTTACCAGAACCCGTAATATGAACCACTTGAAAATCTGATTTTAACTTCTCAAATGAAACCTCCACCATCGCATTGATCTCTTGAGCCCCCTGGCTTCCCCCCCAAACCAACAACACTGGTTTTTCAGGGCGAAAACCTGTGACTTCATACCCCTTTTTGGACGAACCATGCAAAATGGATGAACGAATAGGGTTCCCGGTAAAAACAGTTTTATAACTATTTTGAATCACATCGGGAAAACCAACACACACATGGGTAGCAAGAACAGCAACAATACGATTACTTAAACCCATCGAACGATCCGACTCATGAAGGATTAGGGGTCGTCTTAAAATAAACGCCGCAAACGCCACGGGCAAGCTAACAAATCCTCCTTTAGTAAACACGGCGTCTGGCCAAAAACGAGCCACAATCCAAAAGGATTGAAAAAACCCAATCAAAACAAAAAAAGGATCCACAAAATTTTGCCATGAAAAATAACGACGAAGCTTTCCAGTAAAAATGGACCTAAATGGAATCTTAGCCTCTGAAACTAAATCACGATCCAGCGCCGCTCGTGACCCCACATATAACAACTTTGCTTTAGAATCCGAAGATCTAAGCTCTGCGGCGACGGCGAGGTTGGGCATAATGTGCCCGCCCGACCCTCCTCCGGTGAGAAGGATGCGTTTGTGTATCGGCATAACGAGAAATATTAAGTAAAACACCAGCCCCCATCATATTAGCAAAAAGTGACGATCCTCCATAGCTAACGAAAGGAAGCGTTAGTCCAGTTAATGGAAGAAGGGCTAAATTTACCCCAATATTAATAATGGCCTGAAAAGTAAACCAACTCGTAATTCCAACCGCCACCAGCATCGAGAAACGATTCGGCGCATGATGAGCCACTCGAAAACCACGATACGCAATAATCAAAAAGAGAAGCACCAAAAAAGCGATACGAATGAAGCCAAGCTCTTCCGAAGCAGCTGCAAAAATAGTGTCTCCTTGTACTTCTGGAAGATATCCAAATTTTTGAATGGATTTACCAAACCCAACTCCAAACATTCCCCCACTTCCTACCGCAATAAGCGCCTGTTTAATTTGAAACCCAGTATTCAGAATATCGGTATCAGGATGTAAAAAAGCCATGAATCGATTTCGAATATATTCCTTACTCATAATAATGGGGTAAGCCATCATCGCCGCCAAAAATGCACCGCCAATAATATGAAGGATGTTTCCTCCCGCCGCAAAAAACATACTGGTCGCAATCACCGTAATCACAAGTACCGATCCAAAGTCGGGCTGTAATGCTAAAAGCACTACCACCAAACTTAAAAGAACAGTAAAGGGGATGAATCCATACTGAAATGATTGCACCAATTCCTGACGTTTTTCCATCCATACCGCCAAGTAA
>DAOWGG010000019.1 GCA_030637565.1 Candidatus Peregrinibacteria bacterium
AACTGCACGGGAAAGCATTTTCTGATGCCTTAAGCAGGTACCAGAGTAGTAGCGTCCTTTGATCTTTTGAAATCCATCAATAAAGTATTTAAGCGTTCGAATATCTTTATAATCGATTTTGGTCATTTGGTTGGTGCAAAATGTGCATCGTCGTTTTCCGGGTTGATGTTTTTGCTTGGTTGAAAAAATTACAGACATGGTTTTTTAAATTACGAATTAATAATTACGAATTAGAGATTTAGATCTTCTCCACCGATGATTTCATCGAGCTTTTTATCTAATTCTTTTTCGTTAACATCTTTTTTATCCTCCTTTTTTTCTTTAACTTCTTCCTTCTTCTTTGGAGGAGTGATTGTAGAGTTATGCTTAATGCTTACATTCCTATCACTTCTTTTTGATTCTGGACGTGAAGGTCTTCTTTCTTCTTTTGGCTCAGCGGTTAAATCGTATTTTGTGTAAACATGATCATCATCAAGTTTGATCAACATTGAACGAACCACCTCTTTATCAATACGAAGGTGTTCTCTTAATTCAGCGATGAAAACATTGGTTAGTTCTAGGTTGTAAACCATGTAATAACCCTGACGGTTTCCTTTGATACGATAGGCGAGATCTCTTTTTCCCCAAGAGTCTTCGTGGAGAATTTTACCATCCGCTTTTTCGATCATATCGGTGATTTCTTTGAGCTTCTTATCAACGTCGGACTCTCGAAGTTCCGGGTTTAAGATAAGCATTAGCTCATATTTACTGGTGACAACAGCCACCTCGCGTTTAGCGATTACTTTTTTAGCCATGATGTTATATCTTTATGGATTAAACAGCGTCCCGATTGATTGGGAGGCAAAGATTGCTTACGTATTTTACCTATTTTTTCTCTTATTGCAAGGTTTTTTAATGTTTTAATGACGTCTTAATATTATGAAGCTATAATTTATGTATGACCAAGAAAGAAAAAGTTCAGCAAATCATTGGAATTCTCGAAAAACTTTACCCAAAGACTCCTATCCCATTGAGTCATAAAGATTCTTACACGCTTTTGGTGGCGGTGCTTCTTTCGGGGCAATCCACCGATAAATCGGTGAATAAGGTGACCCCTGCTTTGTTTAAACTAGCAAATACTCCTGAAAAAATGGCGAAGCTTTCCGTGGCTAAGATTCGTGAAATTATTAAACCTGTTGGCTTGTCGCCCGCTAAATCTAAAAATATTAAAGCGTTTTCTCAGATTCTGGTTAAAAAGCACAATTCCGAAGTGCCTCAATCTTTTACGGAACTGGAAGCTTTACCGGGAGTGGGGCATAAAACGGCGAGTGTGGTGATGAGTCAGGCTTTTGGTTGTGCAGCATTTCCGATCGACACCCATATTCATCGATTGGCGTATCGATGGGGTTTATCGAATGGAAAAAATGTGACTCAAACCGAAAAAGATTTGAAACGATTATTTCCAAAAGAACTATGGAATAAGTTGCATCTTCAGATGATTTTTTTTGGACGTGAGCATTGCCCCGCGCGAGGGCATGACATTGGGAAGTGTCCGATTTGCAGTAAATTTGGACGGAAGAATATGTCTAGATAAAATTCTTGAAGAATCAGGATTTGAGCGGTATCTTATTTCAGCTATGACTTTTTTAGATGGACTCAATGATCGGCAACGAGAGGCGGCGGAAACTTTAGCGGGTCCGCTTTTGATTGTGGCGGGGGCGGGGAGTGGAAAGACGCGAGCGTTGACGTACCGTATTGCGAATCTGATTAAAGAAGGTGTGGCTCAGCCGTGGCAGATTTTGGCGGTGACGTTTACGAATAAAGCGGCGGGGGAAATGAAGAATCGCGTGAATCATTTGCTCAATGAGGAATTTGATTTGGATAGCGATCGCAATCGTCCGATGATTGGGACGTTCCATTCGATTTGTGTGCGTATTTTGCGTCGTCATTTTGATCGATTTGGGCGTGATAAGTCGTTTGTGATTTATGACACGGTAGACCAGGAGGGAATTATGAAGCGATTGATTAAAGAGAAGCAGATTGATGACGATCGCATTAAGCCTCGGATGGTACTTTCTGTTATCTCAAGTGCTAAAAATCAATTGCGATCGGCCGAGCGATTTGGCGCGCGCGCCACTCGATCGTCTGAACAGCTGATCGCTGATTTATACACAGGTTATGAAAAGCGGATGAAGGAAAACAACGCTTTGGATTTTGATGACCTGCTTTTGTATGTCGTGAGGCTTTTTAAGGAACATCCCGATGTATTGGATGAATATCAGGAGCGATGGCGGTTTGTGAATATTGATGAGTATCAAGATACGAATCACGCGCAATATGTTTTGATAAAGCTATTGGCCGATAAATATCGAAATCTTTGTGTGATCGGGGATAGTGATCAGAGTATTTATGGATTTCGCGGAGCGGATATTAAAAATATTCTGGATTTTGAAAAGGATTATTCCGAAGCGAAATTAGTTAAATTGGAGCAGAATTATCGTTCGACTCAGCCAATTCTAGATGCGGCGGATGCGATTATTGAAAAGAACAAGCAACGTAAATCAAAAAAGATGTGGACGGAAAATAAGGAGGGGGATTTGATTGAGGTTTGGCGTGCGGAGAATGAGTACAACGAGGCAGAAAAAGCGGCTCAGGAAATTGAAAATTTAAAAGCTGATGGGGTGTCCTTAAAAGATGTGGTGATTTTGTATCGCACGAATGCTCAATCTCGTGTAATGGAGGAAATCCTTCTTCGATACGGATTGCCTTACAAGGTAATTGGAGGTGTGAAGTTTTACGCTCGTCGGGAAGTGAAAGATATTCTGGCTTACTTGCGTGTGGTTTTAAATATCAACGATACGGATTCTCTGCTTCGGGTTATCAATGTTCCTTCTCGTAAGATCGGTCAGACCACGGTGAACAAATTGCAGGCGTTTGGCGTTCAGCGGTCTCTTAATCTGGCGGAAGTACTAAAACATGTGGAAATGATTTCTGAAATCAATGAGGGAACTAAAAAACGATTGTCTGACTTTTGGCATTTGGTTGAAAAATGGAAAAAATCCAGTGAGACGATGGTGGTGTCGGATCTGATTCGTGAGATCACTCGTGATATTAATTATAAAACCCATTTGCTTGATGGAACGGAAGAAGGGGAGATGCGTCATGAAAATATTCTAGAGCTCACTTCGGTGGCGACAAAATACGATGGGTTGGAACCCGAAGTTTCACTGGCTTCTTTTTTGGAAGAGGTAGCGTTGGTGGCCGATACTGATAATATTGATGAAAATTTGGATGCACTGACCATGATGACGCTTCACTCGGTTAAAGGATTGGAATATCCGTACGTATTTATTTTGGGGTGTGAGGAAAATATTTTTCCACATAGCCGATCCATTTTTGATCCGCAGGAATTGGAGGAAGAGCGTCGTTTGATGTATGTGGGGGTAACGCGGGCGATGAAAAAACTTTATTTATTGGCGGCGAAACAGCGCACGATGTTCGGGGATTTTCAGCGGAACACAATGTCCCGATTTATTTCTGATATTCCAAATCACTTGGTGAGTCGTATTGGTGGGGGTGATTCTTTTGTTGCTCCAGCAAGTCCGTCTGATTTTGGTGAGACTTTTGAAGAAAGGAAGGTTCATTTAACAGCGGAGGATAAGTTTAAAGATGGTGATAAAATCCGTCATGTCACCTTTGGAGATGGAATGGTGGTTGAAAGGCGAGGGGATTTAGTAACAGTGGCGTTTAGTAATCCACTTTATGGAGTGAAGAAGTTTGCGGCGAATATTGCACCGATTGAGAAAATTACGAATTAGTATTTAAGTTTATTTGTTATTTTTGTTTTTTTGCTTATTCGAGTTTCCATTGACAAAAATATAAAAACCTTGTAAAATTTTAGACCGTTTTGGTCTTTAAAAACAACCGTGTTCTTTCGTTTATTCGAAAGTGGCACATTGATTCTTCGGAGGAAGAAATGAAGAGTATTCTTTCCTTGTTCGTCCTGATCTCGTTCACCTTTAGCCCCGCCTTTCTGTTGGCGGAAGAAGTAGTAGAGCATCCTCATCATGGGGGAGATACTCTCCATGATCTCTTGAGTGAGTCAGAAGAAGAGGGGGCAGATCACCTGGGAATCCAGGAGCGCGGTCGCTTCTTGTCAGTTTCCCTTGGTCTTATGGGGCAATCTCGTCCGAGTGACGATTCCGCCCTGTTTCCCAATTTCAACTTGGGATATCATCGTGTTGATGAGGCGATTGCTCAGGTGATGGAATTTCACCTTGGCATTACCGAGTCGACTCACTTGATCGAAGGGGTGTATGGCATTGCCTTTGGCCCTCGCAAGGGGCTATGGCATGTCGGTCTTACCCTTGGACTTGGCTATTTCCACACCTACGATTCGGTGGAGGAAAAGCATATTCACGGCCTTCACTACCGCGTCGGACCGATCTTCAACTTCACGCTACCTTGGTGGCTGAAGCCAGAATCAGCTCGATTTCAGGTTGGTTTTGGCTGGGCTGGTTTGCCCATGAATAACGTCGACTACGGTGGTACGGCTCAACTTGGAGGATGGTACTTTGAGCTGGGGACCGCTTTCTCGGTCCACTAAGCTCTTGATCTTCCTCCACCAAAACGGAAAGCCTCTGCACTATTACGGTGCAGAGGCTCTTTCTTAACTTAGATTTTTGTATTACGATAAATTCATGTCTAAGTTAGAGGAATTAAAATCATTGCTTCAGGAATACAATCTTTGGGCTAAAAAACATTTTGGTCAGAATTTTTTGGTGGATGAAAAAGTGTTTGATCAGATTATTGGGGCGGCTGATCTTAAATCATCTGATAATGTGATTGAGGTGGGGCCGGGGACTGGATTTTTAACAGAACAATTGGTTGAAAGCGCAAATCATGTGATGGCGATTGAAAAAGACAGGGATATGGTTTACTTGTTGAATGATCGTTTTAAGGGGGTGAAGAATTTGGAGCTGATTCATGAGGATATTTTAAAAACCCAGATTTCAGATCTTGAGTCAGAGGCTTATAAAGTGGTTGCTAATATTCCTTATTACATTACGTCACCGCTTTTGAAGCATTTTCTTAAGTCGAATCATCGACCGAAGTTAATGGTTTTATTGGTGCAAAAAGAAGTAGCAGAGAAAATTTGTGGGATTACGGGGAAAAGTATGGTCACCATTGAAACTCAATTATTCGGAAAGCCAGAAATTGTTGCCATGGTTCCAGCGAAGGCTTTTTACCCAGCACCAAAAGTGGAGTCAGCGGTTTTGAAGATTGAGGTCTTTGATCAGCCTCTCGTTGAGGAAAGTGAATTGAAAGCTTTCTTGCGAATTGTAAAATTTGGCTTCTCTCAAAAACGGAAGAAACTTAGTAATACATTGGGAGCTGGCTTGCATATGAAGTCTTCTGAAATGGCAGAAATTTTACGTGAAGCGGATATTGATCCGGATTTGCGTGCAGAGCATTTGGGAATTGAGGAATGGAAGCGATT
>DAOWGG010000075.1 GCA_030637565.1 Candidatus Peregrinibacteria bacterium
CCGAAAAGCGTGAAAAATTAGGAGTACATATGCCGCCCTTAAAAGATTCATTAAAACGAGTATTGGAAAGCTACAAGAAGGAATTGATTGAGGAGTAAAAAAAGTGACCCTATTTCGGGGATCACTTTTTGAATTTGTTTTTTAAGGAATTTAAACTAAGCTGCCATTGGAAATTCATCATCCGATTCAAATGCTTGATGAGATTGAAGAGATTCAATCAAGGCAGGATCAACATCTTCATTGTTAAAAGCAGCGTAACCCGCAAGCGCATTATTCATTCTCGAATCAATGCCCGCTTTATCAAGTTTTTCTGAATTAATTTCAAAACGTTGAGAGCGGTTTTCGTCGCAAATGGCAGAAAGTGCACGACCGCGAATATAAGCTGATACAGCTTTTTCAATTGGGCCAGGAATAACATACCAGTCAGGGCATTCTTGCTGTTGAGAGTTTAAAATGGGAGAGCAATTCATAATAAATAAGTAAATAATAAAAATAACTGTACAAATAGGAACACTTGTATTCGAAAGCAGATTGTCAAAAAATAAAGACGGTTTGCCGGAATACAATACAAATAAGCAGTAAATAACAATTAACCTTTCTGTCGGTCTACCTCTCTAACCCCGATGACTCGAGATTTCACGAAAGTTCACGATCAGAAACGAAAAATTAGATAACCCCCTATTTGTACAGTTATTTCTATTAGCCCGTTGTTTTTAAAGATCAGATTAGCGTGGAGAACCATTATAATATGGAATGACAGGATTGTCAATAAAGCAAATTACACCAACTAATGTCTTGACTATTGGATTTATACAAGCTATAATCAAACTGACAATAAGCTCTTGTCATCATTACTTTTGACAAATAATATTAATCAATAAGCATATGTTAGAAAACGTATTACATAAAATGGGGCTCAATGAAAAAGAGATCAACGTCTACCTAACCGCCCTTGAGCTCGGCACTCAACCCGCCTCTACAATATCAAGAAGAGTAAAGGTACCACGCAACACCACACGATTTCTTTTAGATAAACTAGTGGACAAAGGTTTTATTAAAAAAACCATGAAAGCCAATACTCAGCTTTATTCCCCAGAAGAGCCAAAAAATTTAGTTCATCAACTTGAGCAGGAGCGAGTAAACACCAACGTTAAAATCGATGAAAAAGTAAGTCAATTAAAGGAGGTTATGGCGGAGCTAGAATCTCGCTATCGCCCAGAAAGTACAAAGCCAAAGGTCACCTTCTATGAAGGCGATGAAGGGCTTATAAAGGTATATGAAGACACACTAAGCTCATCGGAAACCCTTCGGTCACTTGCTTCATTTGAAAGTCTGCACGGTATTTTGCCTAGTTATTTTAAAACTTACTTTGAGCGACGCACAAAAAACAAAATCGCCATCCGATCCATTCACCCCGATACAGAACTGGCGCAAAAAAACACAAAAAACGACAAAAAGGTTATGCGTGAAAGCCGTTTGATTCCAGCTGACAAATACTCATTCACACCCGAAATACAAATTTACGACGGCAAGGTGAGTATTACATCACTACGCGAAAAACTCGGCATCATTATTGAAAGTCAGGAAATTTATGAAGCCATGTCAATTACGTTTGAACTTGCGTGGAACGAAGCTTCTCGCCTCGACAAGAGGAAGAAAGGATCTAAGAAATAATTAAACTTTCGTTACCTCGACAAGCCAAGAAATATCGTTCAAATCATTGAATTTAACTTGCTCTGGCTGAATACCACAAGCGGCCAAATTAGAAAGCATGCTTTCCTCTGTCCATCGTACCGACCAAAAGTTTTCTTTAGTTGCCACAAAACGAGAACCCTTTGGGGTAACAACGGTTTGACCTGTTTTTTTATAAAAGGTACGTTGGGCCTCTTCGGTTTCAGGGCGATCTTTATAAACCGTTAAAAACAACCTTCCACCGAAGCGCAATGCGCGATAAAAATTAGAAACAATACCAATAAAAGCAGGGTTTTGATCTAAATAAGCATCATTGTATTTGGAAATATCATCAAACTCTTCACGGAAATTACCAGAGGTAAAATAAAGACTCCAGGCAACATCGTAACTGTTTGGCTTAAGCTCTATTTTAGAGGCATCTCCGTGAGTGACTTCAGTATTGTTTAAACCAGACTCCTGCCATCTTTGACGAGTTTTTTCAGCCATTTCAGAAGAAATTTCAAAACCATGATAAGAAACACAATCAGGAGCAAATACCTCTCCGTGATATCCATCTCCACAGCCAATATCGGCAATACGGAGGGCTTTTCCTTCAAAACGCTCTCGAATAATACGATCCTGAACAAGACGAGCTTCTAAAATCGATTCGGGAACATAGGAATTATCAAGTGTCCTTTGAACACTTTTCGATTCATACTCACCCAATTCATTCTTATGAGGAAGATTTTTTAAACGATCACGATCTTGGATAGCAACATCATTCATGAGTGTATGATTAAAAGGTAGGGTATCTGAACTTTGATCTAACGTATCAATGGTAGACATGTTTATTTGCATTATTAGTATATAAAAAGTAAGGGGGGCATATTAACATATATTTTACTTTTTGTCAATCTTTTTTGCGCTTTGAACAAATGAATAAACTCTATATAAAGCAAATGCAAGTAATTTAATCGATTGATCATTCATCCTCGGATGAAAACCGATCCGAAAAGAACCAGAAGTAGCAGGATCCTGATATTGGTCCGCAATATAAACTCCATATTTTTGAGCAATAAAATTAACCTGCTGACGACTAACCCCCTCCATTTCGCATTCAAAAATACCATAAGCCTTTAATTCATCGGATTCAGAAGTACGAGTTGGATGAGAAAATTTAAAGCCCTGTATGTACCCTTTTTTTGTCATATGATCCATCAAGCGAATGAATTTTTCAGATAAAATTTGAAGCGCCTTCTGTCGCTCAGGAATAGTCAATGCCCCCTCACCATAAGACGACTTATTTTTAGGATCCACAGCAAGTAAAGTGGAGGCAATTGCATAACCATCCTGTCTTCCCTTATTTTTAACGTGCTCACCCTCCTTCTTAACAAAACGGTTAGAGAGCATTAAGAAGGCTCCATTTTCAAAGTCGGTTCCCTTATGAGAACTTGCAAAAATAACATCAGCCATCGACTGAGCATAGTCAGATTGGAAACGCCCAAAGGATTGGCAACAATCTAAAATTAAATAAATATCACGCTTTTTTTCTTCCCTAAAATAATCACGAATCCTTCTAAAAATATGAAGAGGAAAGGCGACCCCTAGACGACTGAGCTCACTAACAATAATATATTTAAGATTCCTTTGGTTATCAACAATAGACGTCATTACTTCCTCATAAGCCTCATCATCACCAGAATAATGAGGAAGAGGCTTGATCTACTTAATAGGGACTCCTCGATTTTCAATCGATGACGTAATCCCGCTATAAACTTGATCTGTCACAAGAACAGAATCTTTTGCTTTTATATAAATAGAAAGCCGTTCAAAGGCCTGAGATCCGCCCTCAGAAAAAAGGTGAACATTACTAGGTTTAAACTGACGCTTTGCTTCAGCTCCATGATAATGAATCAACGCCTTAGAGCATTCATGCTCAAGAGCTAAAAAATTATCTGATGCCTCACGTTTGTCCTCCGCATCAGCCCTTCGTTTACGACTAATCATGCCAAACTGAGCAAAGTCAAACCAAGTGGGAAGATAAATCCCCCTCCTCTCAGCTTTTTGTCGTTCTTCTAATTTATATTCATCTAAAATTTGCTCATCGGTATACGCATAAGGAGAGGGATCACCAATAACATCAGTAAACCCCTTCATTATAGGTGAGGTTAAAGCAATTTTACGAAATCGCTTAACATCCTCTGAATGTCCTTTAGCAATCTGATCAATTTCAACTCGAGCCTCTCTGTAAACAATTTTTCTTAATCGATCATCTGGCATTTTAACTAAGCGAGCAATCACTAAGTCTAATATCCTTTTAGAAACTTTATTATAAAAATCCAAGGAGACCTTATAATGACCAACTGCTTCAGCAATAACATTTAAAATCCCCCGATTAACAAGCTCCTTATCACCTAAAACTATTTCAGAAATATTTCCTGAAGGATTAGACAAAAAGTCATCTAAAAGACTAATCGGAACATCTTTTTCTTCTAATGAAAAATAAACAAATAAATAATTATAAAAATAAATTCTTTTTTCTTTTTCAGAATTAAAAACAAGTAAATCTAAACACCCTTCGATCAAAAGGCGATTCTCACAAATCCCTAAAAAAGAGTCATTAATCTTATCATTAGATAGCTTCTGATTAATAAGGAAAGTTTTTCTAAGAAGCTCTATAAAATCAGGCTGTGAATGAAAAAGGGAAATAAAATTTAACTCAAGCTCTGATGCAAAAAGATGAATATCGTGTTTGCTAATAAAAGGGGTGTTTGCAAGAAATTTAAAAAAACCATCACTTCCATTGTAGTCGCCAAGAGAAATAGGATGTTCTTCAGGCCAAACCATATCCAAGATATCAGAAGAAAGCTCTTGATGGGATTCTGATAAATCTTGATTTTTAAGCTCAAATAAAAATTCGATTGCCTTGATTCTATTGGGAGCTCTTTCTAAAAATATTTTTTCTGCGTCTTTAGCTAAATTATCTATATCAGAGGAAGTTGAACCATTTAAAATACTATACTGATACCTAGCATGCCGATCAGAAGACTCCTGTTGGCGATCAAGACTGTTTTTTACACTTCTTCTTTCAGAATCAACATAAAAAGCTTTAAATTGCTCATAAATACCATCACTAGAAATTGAGGCTAAATTTTCTCTTTTATAAAAAAAGTTCTTAAGCCTCCAAGGTTTATCTAATTTACCTGAGCCAAAAATAGGAGAATTTTTTACAACCCGATCAACAAGGCCCTGAAAATCAACTGGCTTTAACTGAGGACTCGCCTCAAGCCTTTGCCCAAGAAGAACACGAATCTCCGTCGCCAGTAACTCAAAGCTAAGTCTGACCTCAG
Organism: Candidatus Peregrinibacteria bacterium; assembly: GCA_030637565.1. GTDB lineage: Bacteria > Patescibacteriota > Gracilibacteria > UM-FILTER-43-11 > UM-FILTER-43-11 > DAOWGG01. The sequence goes on from DAOWGG010000075.1 coordinate 5,022, forward strand.
GATTATCTAAGCCATAAGAATTTTCAAGAGGGGTTAGAGGCATATAGGGGGAAATAGGGCTATATAGGGCTATATTAATTAAAAGGATAGTATTTTACAATATAGATAGTGTTATGTCAAGCAATTTTACCTCCAAAAAGATAAAAGGTTTTTGCGCCAAATCATAAAAAATAAAATCAAAATAAAATAATACCCAAAAAGCATCCAAAATCGCATTCCAGAAATTGATACGCTCGCATAAGGAATGTCCGCCATCCATTCAATAATTTGGATAATGTAAGAGAGGATTCCCCACGTAAAATAAGCTAAAATCAAAGCCAACCCATTAAAAACAAAAGAAGAAACAATCGCCAAAAAACCAAAAAGCATTGCCAGTGGAATTGCAAAAGCGACCAATAAATTCGCCAAAGGAGCAATAAGAGACAGCCGCTCAAAATTGTAAATAATAATCGGCAAAGCCATTACCTGAGCCGACAGTGTCATTAGAATCGCCTCACGAATGCCAAAAGTCTCAGGGAGCTTTTTGAAATACCGATCAAATAAGGGTGCCACATAAATAAGGCCAAGAACCGCTGCGAACGAAAGCTGAAAGCCAACATCCCACCACAAAATTTTTGGATTCCAAAGCACCATAAAAAACGCTGTCCATAAAACGGTTAAATGAATATTACTTTGTCGTCCATAATTAAGAGCAATGAGTCCAAGAATTCCCATAATACTCGCACGAACCACCGCCGGGCTCGCCCCTACAAATAAAGTGAATAAAACAATGGAAACAACCGCCGAGAGAAAAGCGATTCGACGAGGAAGCTCTTTTAAAATCCACATCACAAATACAATAATAATCGTAATATTATAACCACTGATCGCAATAATGTGGGTGAGCCCTGTAATATTAAATTTTTCCATCAGATCTGTAGGGATACCCTTTCGCGCGCCCACCAAAAGCCCCGCTTCAAAGCTAGCAAAAGGCTCCGGAAACAAACGATTGATTCGCTCCATGAATTGATTTTGTAAAAAAGACATCCCCCTCCAAAAAACACTCCCCTGCCTCGATTCAATCAAAGTAACCTTTGGCAGATACATCACACTATACCCCCCATAACGACTCAAATCATTTACATAATTAAAACCATCGAACTCACCAGGTGCTTTTAATTCCCCATAAACACTCACCCGATCTCCATATTGATATTGTGGATATTTATCGAGTGTAATCAGAACATCACCTTTTGGCTGCTCCGATCGAACAGTATACTTGGCCTTATCGCGACGAACATCGACTTCTACGACCAAGCCAACAAACTCCTGTTTGGATTCATTGTAAAAATCAATCTGATCAAGGGTTACACGATGTTCCGCTACACTGGCACGAAATAAACCAAAGCTAATGGCTAAAAGTCCCACGAGGACAACGCGGATCTCCGTGCCCGCGGGCTTTAGCCCAACCAAACAAACCAACCCCACCAATAAAAGCACCCAAATAGTCGGTTGCCAAACCAAATA
>DAOWGG010000011.1 GCA_030637565.1 Candidatus Peregrinibacteria bacterium
AGCATCCCCTACTTCAGATGCGATTGTTTCGCTGATGGGAACGAAACCCGCCTACAGCAGTTTGTGGATTAATGACCAAGAAGTGGTTCCAATGGATTCCAATGAATTTTGGATTCATAATGTTCCTCTAACCAGTACCAATAATACCTTCCGAATTTACACGAAAGACGAGGAGGGAGTTAAGAGCGCTGTTAACATTGTTACGATTGATTATGATGCTGCACCGCCGATTGTTGATATTGTGCCATCAGTCACTGCCACTGGAAACTATCCTTTAAGTGGAACAAAGCCAGCGGGGACTGCGATATGGGTCAACGGGAAAGAGCTGATTCCAGCGAGTGAAACCACCGTTTGGGCCGCTTATTTCCCATTAACTCCCGGGAATAATATGCTGGAAATCGTGACGCGAAGTTCATTTGGAATTGAAAGTGATCCGATCATTGTTGAACTCAATTACGTGCCATCGGCAACCCCTGCCCAAGCGACGTCTTCTTCCATTTCATCCGATGGAGGGGGTGGATACCGAATGCCCATTTCAACCCAATTATTTGAAGCGCGTATGGAGGAGGTCAAAGCTCAAAATGAAGCGATTGAAGCGGAGCAAGAAGGAATTAAAATCGATCCTAAAAAGGATTTAAATGATCCCACGGTGATTGCAGATTATATTATTTCTTCTCAATCGGGAGATCGAAACAATACCCCTAAATCAGTTTGGCCGACCGCTGAATCAAAAACAGGTATCGACTTTAAAAATCTTCAAATCACCTATCAAAAAAATAAAGCGGTAATCACTTGGAATAAGATGAGCAAAGAAGTCGCCCAATTCCGTGTTTATCGCAGTCGGTATGCCTATCCGGATCGTCGTTCAAAGCACGCCAGCCGAAAAGTCGCGACAATCAAACCAAGTTCCTTTAAAAATCGTTACATCGATAAAGTCACTGAAGCGGGTGAGCGTTACACTTACCGAATTGTTGCATTGGATCACAATGGAGAAATCATTAAATCCAGTATTCAGCTGAATCCGGAGCAAATTTTTATCACCCAAAAATCAGGCAGTAAAATCAATTTTGGAAGATACACTGACCAAACGTTTGATAAGGTTTATATCGCTCAGCACAATCATCTGGATTTTGAAAGCACCAGTGATCCGAAAAAAGTACGAATCAAACCGAAAAACGGATTCCGCCTGGGAACCAAAATTCATATTCGTTTTATCGACTGTGAACCAAAGGAAAACGGGAAGCCTTATTGTCAGGATGTGGATCAAAAAATATTGGATGTATATACCATCAAAAAACCAAGTCTTCCTCGCTTGAGTGCGCTGACCAATCTTTTGATCCCAAGTGCCCACGCCGCCCCGCCTCAGCCCGAAGAAAAAATTTATTACTACCTTTCCGACCATTTAGGCGGAACAGATGTGGTGGTGAATGAGGATGGAAATGTGGTGGAACGAAAGGATTATCTCCCGTACGGAAGTGAGCGATTGGCCGTGAATCCCAACGGAAATTCCGACGAGAACTATGGATTTACAGGAAAAGAATTGGACGATGAGACTGGATTGTATTACTATGGAGCTAGGTATTACGACTCGCAAATTGGTCGATTCGTAAGCCTTGATCCTTTAGTTTTAAACGAGAGTTCGAAGCCTTTTAGTGCCGTTTTACCAAACCCACAAGAACTGAATGGGTATAGTTATGTAACAAATAACCCGTTGAAGTTTGTGGATGAGAATGGGGAGTATCAGAAGGACGTGCATTATGATTTGACTTTCTTTTTGTCGATGGCGGCAGGATTAGATTTTGGACAATCTAAAACCGTTGCGACTTTTAACCAATATACGGATGAAAATCCAGCGACTTCACCTGGAGGATATGATGCTAATGGTTTGCAAACTGCATTAAAAAATTCCAATAATGGCACTACGGAAAAGTATCATTTTGCGCCAAGGGTGGAGGCGGTCAGCAGGGTTGGGAAAGCTATTGCTGGAGGTCGTTTGGATCAATTTGGCGAAGCTCTCCATACATTTCAAGATACGTTTTCTCATGGAGGTATTACAAAATATGAACATGCTGCTCTATCTTTATTTGGTCAAAATCCAGACATAACAAGAGATAGGCCAGAAAGAGCAATGGCGATGGCTAATTCCTCATTTAATTTATTAAGAGGGTATAATGCATTAAATAATGGTATGGGTAGTCTTAACTCCGATGAATACCAAAGTCAAACCAATGATATCTGGAATGCGATCAGTCCGTATGTTTCGCAATTTACTCTTTCAGGCGATAAAGCAAATACTGCTATTGGAAGATCTGCGTCTTTATCACAACAAAATGCACAAGTAAGTTCTGATGGCTCCATAGAAAAAAAAGAGGAATCAATTAGTTCATCTAAGTAAATTTTAATTTATTATAATCTTATAAATATTAATGAAGCTTAAATTTAATTATCTCTATGGATTAATTATTTCAATCATTTTTGGAGGACTATTTAGCTTTTTAATGTTGTATATATTTTTCACAGAAGTGGATAGTGGCTCATTGTTAGGAGTAGTAAAAGAAATAATAATTTGGACCATTGGACTACCCTTAATGTTATCAATGACGATAGCTTCAACAGGATTTGTCCGAGAATTGCTATGTAGCCCTTATGGGCAGAGTACGTTTGGCTGTTGGGGTGCAAGTAGCCTTGGAATAGCTATATTGGTTTATGGATTAATCTTTTCTATGGGTTATTCTTTTATTTATCTAGGAAAGTCTAAAAAAGCTTAAATAACCACGACACAACTGCGCATTTATCAATTACTTCCCATGCGCCATATGATCCGTTTTAATCCACGGTAAAGCAAGTAATGCCAGCAAGGAAGTCAATGCACCCAGTACAACCGTGAGCTGTAGCCCGCTCATTCCCAGCATTCCATCTTGAATCTGTTCATAAAGGGTTCCGCCACTGATGTAGCCAAATACCAAGCCGAAATTCATAATCGAAGCCATGACGGCAAAGTTGGTTCCTTCAAGGTTTTTAGGCGTGCTCAGTGCGACGAATTTAAGTAAGGCGAGGAACGAAAGCATATAAAGAATCCCGAGGAAGAAGTCGAGGAAGAAGTTTAGATAAATAACACCGTCGTAGGTCATTAAATACGTTCCAAAATCACTGCCTCTCGCGACCCAATAAACAGGTGTGGCCACAATAGCTCCAATGGTTCGAATAAAGGGATTCATACCAATTGTATTGGCCCAGTCGGGGTTTGTAAGAGCGAGCTGACTCAACCCAAGCCCTGCACTGATCGTAATCGTCCAAAGCAGAACTTTTTTGAGATCATATTTATCCAGCCATTTGGCGAATAGGATCGATCCAATCAGCCACCCCATATAACTCACCACTCCAAAGTAGCCAAAGGTTTCCTGATCGATGCCAAGTTGGTTCAAAAAATAATCCTGCCACGGAGCACCGAAACTAGGAGTGAATCGCCATAGAAAAATAAAAATCGCGGCTGCAAAAATACTTTTTCCAATCACCTTTAAATCCATTAAATGTTTAAAGTAAAAAGCAAACCAGACGAACCAAATCCCAATAATACTAAGTGACATCACAGAAGCGTTTGCACCTTCATGTGGCCAAAGCATAAAGATCGTCAAAAAGAAGGCAATCACGGCGGCATAAATGTATTTAGGGCTAATCGCCTGATGAGTTTTGAGTTCACTGCGATCACTAATTCGTCGCTCTTTGATTAAAAAGGAAAGTCCGAATGTGATGAGTGGCATCAAGGCGGTGATTAAAAACATTCCTCGAATCCCCACAATCTCTCGTCCCAAAAGCATTCCCGAAAGAAAGGTGGAAATAATCGCTCCCACCGTCAAAGATCCCCAGCAAATCGCCTGATAACGTCCGGCGGTTTTTTCATTCGACTCCTGAACCACCAAACCGTCCGCAATCACATCCGTAAATCCCATACCAATGTTGGCAATCATAATTGGAATAGCATAGCTGATAAATGAATCAGCGAATTGCCAGATCCACAGCCAGCTGACCATCGTGATGATCGGCATAATGTGCAAATAAACCCGTCGGCGATACCCAAAAATCGGAACCAGATCAGTTAGAAACCCATAAATTGGCTTAATGCTCCATGAAATGGTTGGAAGCGCAGCAAGAATTCCTAATTGCACAAAATCGAGCCCGAGCTCATTGCGAGCGAATAAGAATTGAGCGAGGGCGGAAATGCCCACCATTGCTTGCACGAAATAAACAGCGGAGAAAAACAACTCGTTTCGGCCGAAGGGAAGTTAGAGTTTCATAGGATTGGGTTACGAAGAGATTATTCTATCACGAGAGCTTTCAATGTTTCAATCGCCAGCGCCTGATCAATAAAGAAAGGGCTGGTCGAAATCGTAATCAGATCCGCCTTTTTCATCCATTCGCGCGTGTAATCAAGGCTTGAGTTCCGATCGATATAATTCATTTCGGGAGCCCAAAAATCGAGATCGATATTCAGGATAATCGAACTCTCTTGAGCACTCACTTCTATCTGTAAATCTGATTCACTTGTCACCGAAATAAGTTCGCCAATCAGTCCATCTTCCATGGCGGGCGGAATGTAATTTCCAACATTCAAAATTGAATTGGTGTATTTAAAAACCGTTTCCAAATCCCTCGAGTTCAATAACTCATCCGGTTTGCGAGTGTCTTTGTGTTGGTCAATATGAACCAACGTCGCAGATTCTGAAATCAATCCTTTTTGAAGCGCTTCGTACCAAAAATAAAAAACATGATTATGATTATCGACCACTACGATCGGCTTCTTCGTCTCAGGATGGGGAATGCGGACAAAATGCCTTAACCCTTTGCAGGATTTCAGGTCTCCATTTTCATCTGTGTCCTCAAAAACAATCTCATCGCCCATCCCCACGTTCTCTAAATTCCCCTCAATCAAGTCTGGCACATAAAGCTTAGGTTTCACTCGCTTGTCGAACGAAAACGCATTATTACTCACGCTATCAGTGATGAAAAAATGATTTTGATACATGACGCTATTATACACAAATCATTTAAAAAACCCCGTCCTCCGTAGCTTTATGCGTAGGGGACAGGGTTTTTATTTTTATTTTTTGGCTATCCAATCGACGAATCAATTGGGTTTAGCTACAACCAGACGTTTCGCCACAATCCAAACACTTATAACAAGTGCCGTTTCGGATCATGCTTGCACCACAGTTATGACACATAGGGGCATCTTCATTCTGGAAGGCATGAGGGGTTCCGTGAGACTTAGCACCGACTGCAACGGCAACCGCCTTTTGAGGAGTTTTTACTTTGGTTTTCTCAAGGGCTTCAATCAGTTTTGATTCAACATTTTCTTCTGTTTTGATTTCAGGCTGATTAATAGAAACAACAGTTCGGATTGAAGGAAGCATTCCTTTACTAGACATTGTTCCTTCGTTATAAGATTTATCGATCAGCTGACCGTTGTGATATTTTTTAGCGGAATCCTTTTCAAGGAATTTAACGGCGAGCCATCGGCCCATATAGTCCATAATCGATTTCACCATTGGAATCTCTTTATTGCTGGTCATTCCAGCAGGCTCAAAGCGTGTGTGCGTGAATTTAGAGATCAATACCTCTAGTGGAACACCGTATTGAAGATTGAGTGAAACAGAAAGAGCAAGCGCATCCATAATCCCAGAAAGGGTTGATCCTTCCTTGCTCATTTTAATAAATAGCTCACCTGGACTGCCATCGTCATACATACCAACCGTAAAGTATCCTTCGTGTCCAGCGATCGCAAATTTGTGAGTGATTGATTGCCGTTCTTCAGGAAGCTTTCGTCGAAGCGCGCGCTTGGTGATTTCCACTTCTTTAATTTCAATCTTTGTATCTTCAGTTTTCTTTTTCTTAGAAGAGGTATTAAGAGGTTGAGATAATTTACATCCATCTCGGTAAATGGCATTGGCCTTAAGAGCCAGCTTCCAGCTTTGCTTGTAGGCTTCCAAAACATCATCCTCAGTTACCTCGTTTGGCATATTGATCGTTTTGGAGATCGCACCAGAAATGAAAGGCTGAACAGAGGCTAGCATATTGATGTGCCCCATGTACTGAATAAACCGCTTTCCTTTGTTTCCACATCGGTTAGCACAATCGAATACAGGCAAGTGCTCTTCTTTCATGTGAGGGGCTCCCTCAATGGTCATTGCTCCGCAAACGTATTCATTCACCGCTTCAATTTCTTTTTCAGAGAATCCAATATGAGTGATGAAGTCGAAACTAGCATCATTGTAAACATCGGGATCAATATTCAGACGCTCTAAAGCTTTCTCGCCCAATGAGTGTTTGTTGAAAGCCATGTGAATATCGAAGATACCAGCAAGACTCTTTTCAACTTTTTCGAGTTCTTTCTCAGTAAGTCCTTTTTCTTTTAAAGTCCTCCAGTTGATATGAGGTGCTTCCACCAAAGAGGCTTTACCAATAATGTAGTCGAGAATGTTTTTGATTTGTTCTTCGTTGTATTTCAGATTTTTAAGAGCAGGAACCACGGATTGATTCACAATTTTCATATAACCCCCTCCTGCTAGTTTTTTAAATTTAACCAAAGCGAAATCGGGTTCAACACCAGTGGTATCGCAGTCCATAAGTAGTCCGATCGTTCCAGTTGGAGCAATAACAGACACCTGAGCATTTCGGTAACCATAAGCTTCTCCGGTTGCAAGGGCACGATCCCAAGCTTCATGAGCTGATTTTAATAGATAATCAGGGCAAATTTCTTGATCGATTCCAATGGGTTTAATTTCAAGATTTTCATAGTCGTCGGTATTGTAGGCCGCTCGTTTGTGATTACGAATCACACGGAGCATATCGTCTTTGTTGTGTTCGTATCGGTCAAAGGTTCCTAGATGTTTGGCAAGTTCTGCAGAAGTTTCGTAAGAAGCACCGGTTAAAATAGCGGTAATAGCACCCGCAATGGCGTGACTTTCTTTACTGTCGTAAGGAAGTCCAAGGCGCATTAGAACGGTTCCAATGTTCGCATAACCCAATCCAAGCGTTCGGTACTGGTAACTGCGCTGCGCAATTTCATAACTTGGGAATTGAGCCATCAAAACACTGATTTCTAGTGTAATGGTCCAAAGGCGGATGGCATGACGCATTTCCTCAATCTGAATTTGACCGGCTTTAACATCGAAGAATTTTAATAGATTAAGAGAGGCAAGATTGCAGGCGGTGTTATCGAGAAACATGTATTCACTACATGGATTGGACGCATTGATACGACCGTCTTTAGGGCAGGTGTGCCATTCATTAATAGTGCTGTCGAACTGAACTCCAGGGTCCGCACAAGCCCAAGCAGCAAATCCCATTTTCTTCCAGAGGTGACGAGCCTTGAGGCTTTTGAAAGATTTTCCATTGGTTCGGCCGATCAAATCAAAAGATTCATCGTTTTCAACCGCATTCAGGAATTTATTATTTAAACGAATAGAATTGTTAGAATTCTGACCGGAAACAGTCGCGTAAGCTTCTCCGTTGAAGTCGCTGTCGTAACCCGCAGCGATCAAAGCCGCCACTTTCTTTTCTTCTTCCACTTTCCAGTCGATGAAATCTTCGATTTCAGGGTGGTCGATATCAAGACAAACCATTTTAGCCGCACGACGAGTGGTTCCACCAGATTTAATAGCGCCAGCCGCTCGATCTCCGATTTTTAAGAAAGACATTAGTCCAGAAGACTGTCCGCCACCAGAAAGAGGCTCACCTTTACCGCGAAGCTGAGAGAAATTTGTCCCCGTTCCAGATCCATATTTAAATAAGCGAGCTTCACGAATCCATAAATCCATAATACCGCCTTCATTTACCATGTCATCGGAAACGGATTGAATGAAGCAAGCGTGTGGCTGAGGGTGTGTGTAGGAGTCTTCAGATTGTTTGATTTCTCCGGTTTTAGGGTCTGCGTAGTAGTGCCCCTG
>DAOWGG010000068.1 GCA_030637565.1 Candidatus Peregrinibacteria bacterium
AGTTTTTAGAAAAAAAGTATCCTCATCATCCTGGATTAAACTTAACCTTCGAAGTTCGTGATGGATTGATTAAGCATCGAACTTATTACGACAATCCAACAGCACCTGATCTTTTTATGCCTTCACTTGAAGCTCAAATCGTTAATATCGCCGATGAAATTGCTTATCAGAATCATGATATTGATGATGGACTACGTTCAGGGATTCTTACTGTGAAAAGTTTAGAAAAATTAACGATTTGGAAGAAAGCCAGTAAGAATGTTCGACCTGGTTTATCGGATCATTATTTTATTTTAGCGATGATCTCGGAACTGATTGGTTTGATGGTGAATGATTTGGCGGTGAATACTTCTCATTTAGTTCAAAAAGCAGGGGTTGCTTCGGTTGATGCTATTCATAAAACCAAAAATGCTCTGGCTTCCTTTTCAGACGACATGGCTCGTGACTCTGCGGAGTTAAAAAAATATCTTTATCAGCATTTTTATCAGTCTTCAGGTGTTCATGAATACAATCTAAGGGGGCAGGAAGTGGTTCAGTTCTTGTTTAAAAAAATGATGGATGATCTAACCTTACTTCCCGAAGATATTCGTGAGTATTCCGATGCAGAAGATCATTTTATTCTAGTGAAGGATTATATTGCGGGAATGACCGATCAATTCGCTTTATCTCTGTACGATCACTTAAAAGGATAGTAAGCTGTATGAGTGTTAATTTCCAATTTTGAATTCCGAATAACCAATTTCCAAATAAATTTTAATTTCGAAATTCTAATGTTTAAACATTATTTGGAAATTGGTTATTCTAAATTAAGCATTTTAAAGCATGCAGTGTCCTAAGTGTAAAAATTCGGAATCTAAGGTGGTTGACTCTCGTGTTTCTGAACAAGGAAAGGTGATTCGGCGTCGTCGTGAATGTGAAAAGTGTGGGCGTCGCTTTACCACTTTCGAACGTTCTGAAATTGGGAATTTAACAGTGAAAAAGAAGGATGGAACCTTTGAGCCTTATAGTCGAACTAAGCTTGAAAATGGAGTGCTGATCGCTTGTGGGAAAAGGCCAGTGACTCAGGTTCAGATTGATGAAATGATCAATACTCTTGAAGAAAAATGGGGAGCGAACAAAAAGGCCGTTGTCAGTCAAACCATTGGGAATGATTTAATGGAAGCTTTAAGAAAACTGGATCATATTGCTTATATTCGTTTCGCAAGTGTGTATCGAAGCTTTAAAGATGTTGATGAATTTAAGGAGGAGCTTGGAAAATTATTAAAATAATTTTCCTCGATTTCGGATTTTATATTTCTGATTTTAGATTTGTGGATAAAAAACTAATCGATTTTCTCAAAGAATTAAAGCTTTACGGCATTGAACAGAATATTCCGAATGTGACGGAGCGTGGGGGGCAATTTTTGAACATGCTCGTTAAAATAGCAAAGGCACAATCGGTTTTAGAAATCGGGTGTGCCAATGGTTATTCAACCATTTGGTTGGCGGAGGCTGTTTCCGCTATTGAGGGAAAAATTCATGCGATTGATCACAGTGAACCTACTTTTAAATCTGCTAAAGAGAATTTAGACAAGGCGGGCTTATCCGATCGTGTTGATTTTTATTTTGGAAATGCCCTGGAGGTTATTCCTACTATTAATCCATCTGATTCTTTTGATTTTGTTTTTGTGGATGGTGAAAAGCGAAGTTATTGGGATTTTTGGGAAGCGATCCTTCCTCGTTTGTCCGAGGGGGCATTGGTTGTTTTTGATGATGTTATTTCCTTTCCTCATAAGACAAAGCCATTCCTAGAAAAGATTAAAAATGTCCCTGGTTTTGATCAGGTTATTTTGCCAATTGATGGAAATGACGGTATTTTACTTTTGACACGTATTTAATTATCTATGGTCCGATTGGTTGTTGCTGCAACATTGATTATTTTTACTGGGCTGAATGCCTTTCTTTTTTCTTATAAAGACAAAGTACTTCCTCAAAATTCAGTTGTTTTAAAAACAAGTGATGCTCAATATCCCTTAACGGTCGAATTGGCTAGAACAGCAGAAGAAAAGAGAAAAGGTTTAATGTTTCGAGATTCCTTAGAGGAGGGGGCTGGAATGTTGTTTGTGAATGAGCAGGCGGGTACTGCTTCTTTTTGGATGAAAAATATGCGCTTCCCCATCGATATGCTGTTTATTGGTGATGATTTAAAAGTGAAGCAAATCGTTCATAGTGCTGCCCCTTGTCTTCTCGAAAAAGACACCTGTCCTTCTTATATTTCTCGTGAGTCGGTGCAGTATATTTTGGAAGTTCCAGCGGCTTACTCAAAAACACATGGCATTAGCCGAGGGGATGAGCTGATTTTAGACCTTGATTTATAGACTTTTTAGATACTCAATGGCAGTGTTCAATTGAGGATCTTCATTGACTTCAAAATCTTCAGGGGTTCTTTCGACAATCACATCGGGCTCAATTCCTATTTCGCTAATGTTACGGCTGTTTGGTGTGTACCATTTGGCAACGGTCACGCGTAAGCTAGAGCCATCGATTAAATTTTCGACTTCCTGAACGGTTCCTTTTCCAAAGCTGGTTTCACCAAACACCATTCCTCTTTCGTGATCTTGTATGGCTCCGGCTACAATCTCGGAGGCAGAAGCACTTCCTTTGTTGATCAAAACCGCTAAAGGAGTATTGGTAACCCTTGCTTTCCCGTTCACGTAAATCACTTCATCTTCATTCGGGTCCCGTTTTTTTACCGATACCACCTTTCCTTTTTCAATGAATTCAGAAACGATATCAATGGCTCCATCTAAATAGCCTCCTCCGTTAAAGCGAAGGTCTAACACAATTCCTGTAGGTCTTTTAGGAAGAATCTCACTAATGGCTTTGTTGAATTCTTCTTTTGTGTGGTTTCCGAATTGATTGAGTTCAATAATGGCGATGTCTTCCTGCATTTCCCATTCCACACTACTGATATTGATCGAATCTCGGATGATTGAAATTTCTAACGGCTCAGCATCCCCTTTTCGGGCAATGGTAAGAACCACCTTTTCACCTCTTGGTCCTCTGATTCTCATCACGGCTTGTTCAAAGGTATATTCTTTTACATCAACATCATCAATTCTTAAAATAACATCTTCTGGTTGAAGGCCTGCTTTTTTTGCAGGTGAGTTCTTGAGTGGAGAAACAACGGTAATCAATTCATTTCTTAGGGTTAATTCCGCCCCTATCCCTTCTAATGTTCCCTCTAGGCTATCCCGAAAATCTTTATTTTCTTTTGGAGTTAGAAAGGTTGTGTAAGGGTCCTCTAGAGAAAAAACCATTCCTCGAATTGATCCATAAATCATTTCTTTGTAATCCAATGCTTGTGGCTCAACATATTTGCTGGCCAGTAAGCTCCATACATCCCAAAACAAATCCATGTCTACTCGTTCTCCTCCTTTCTGTGATATTTCTTTTTCAATTCGATAGCCATTGCTATTTTCTTGAGCTTGGTTTACACCCACATTCCACCCCAGTATAAATACAAAAGCAATTAAGATAATGAGCCCCAGTACTTTTGGTGCGTAGGTTTGTTCTTTGGGTAGATAGGAATCTTTTTTCATACAAATAGTTTAAATGAGTTGAGTTTTTATCCGAATAATCCTTTGTTTTGAGGTTTGATATTTAAATTTGATTCTTTCGCTAGCTCTTCGTACAGTTCTTTTTCTTTTTTACTTACCTTTGTAGGAATGTCGACAGAAATAGTCACAAAGTGATCTCCTTTTATTGTGGTTCCCACTTTAGGAACTCCGTATTCTTTTAGTTTGAAGATTTTTCCGTTCTTTGTGCCCGCTGGAATTTTTAATTTTATATCTCCATGAATGGTTTTTACTTCGATTTCGTCTCCTAAAACCGCTTGAAGTAAGTGAATTTCCTGAGTGGTTTTAATGTCGTCTTTTTCTCGTATGAAATCTGTGCTGGCGGTTACGCTGATGTGCGCAAACAAGTCGCCTTCAGGGCCTCCTTTTAATCCCGCTTCTCCTTTTCCAGATAGTCGAATGGCCGCTTTGTCATGAATTCCTGCAGGGATCTTAATTTTAATTTTCTGATTTTTTAGTACTCGATATTCCCCCTTGCATTCACGACAAACTTTTTCTGCGCGCTTTCCGGCTCCTTTACATTTTTCACAGGCGGCAGCGGTTTGTATTTGCCCGAGTGGGGTTCTCTGGATGCGAACGTGTTGACCGGTTCCATTACAATCGTCACAGTTGATTATTTTGCTTCCAGGTTCATTCCCCATTCCTTTACAGTGTTCACATTGTTCATAGCGACTGATCTCCACCTCTTTAGTGGCTCCAAAAACAGACTCCTCGAATGTTAGGTGAAGAACTATTTCAATATCTCCTCCGCGTATGGGGCCTTGTTGGTTTTTTGCTCGTCTGGCTCCTCCTCCAAAGAAACTATCAAAAATATCTCCGAATCCTCCCCCTCCTCCAAAATCGAAATTCACATTCTGAAAATCATTGAAGTCAAAACCTCCAAAACCAGCGCCTCCACCCGGTCCACTACCCACACTTCCGAATTGATCGTATTGAGCTCGCTTTTGTTTGTCTCCTAAAATTTCGTAGGCTTCCGTTACTTCTTTAAATTTTTTCTCATCCTCCTTGGTTCCCCCTTTATCGGGATGGTACTTTAAAGCCAGCTTGCGATAAGCTTTTTTAATTTCAGTTTCCGATGCGGCTTTTTCTACCCTGAGGGATTTATAAGGATCCATAACTTAAAAACGTGATTACGCTATAACGTTATAACGTCGAAAATAGCTTGTTAATTTTATTGAAAGCAGAGAGAAAAGTAAAGGTGACTACTTATTATATTGCGGCAAGCCGCGACTGACTTTCTTTTTGTAATACTGCTTTTATGTACAACGATGAAGTTTAGTTCACCCTTCTTCATTTTTTATCACTAAAAAAACGAAGCAAAAAAGTGTTGGGCTCTGTGAAACGTGCAATTAACGTTGTACATTTAATCATCGTTTATCACGTTCACTCTGCCCAAACCCGCATTACCTCAAGTCTTCTTTTTTACATATTACTCTATTGCTGGTGCTTCGGCTGTTTCTTCTGGCAAGATGGGGATGTCACCGAACCTGATTTCGGGTACGTCGCTTTTTGGTTTTAGCCGTTGTACGACGGTGATTGATTTTGGATCAGGAAGAATAATGTTCCCAGAAGTGTCTTTTAATCCTTTTAGATCAATTCGGTAATGCTCTTCTTCTTGATCGGTTATTCCTTCAATTTCTAATTGAATCACGTTGGGCTGAATTCGTTCGATGTAAATAATTTTTACTTCATCGGTGTTGGCATCTTTTTTATTTAAGTCTGCGATTTCAAAGTTACTTATGTTGGTGGCAGCTCCTTCTTCCATTGGTTCATTCCATATGATATTAATGTGAGACATATCTTCAAATTCCTGTTCAATGGGGTAGGGTGGAGTGGTGTCGGGTAGCATTCTTAGTTCTAAGCTCATGTCGTTTTCAATTTCCCCCACAAACAGTGCGCGGTTCTCACGAGCATCAAAATCATTGCTTTCCATCAATTCTCCCTCGGCGGTTTCAACGGTTATTTTGTAAAACATTTCACTTCCGGATTGTTTGATCAGCTTTAATTTGTACTGATCATTCAAGAAAGTGTTTCGAGGCAATGTATAAACATAACTTAAGCTCATTTTACTTCCTGCAGGCAGAACAATTTGAGTTCCAACCACTTTAAATTCACCTTCCGCTTCAATCTGACTATCCACTGGTGAACTTTCAATGTCAGCTCCTTTTGGAAGATAGAGCCTTAAATATCCTTTGTAGTTATCGCTATACGTATTGGTGAAGCCTGGGTATCGAATGGTGATTTCGGTCGTGATCTGAGGTAGCTCCTGGGTGATATTGGCGTAATAATGCGTTTCGGTTTGCACATACCGATCGGCTTTTTTACTTCCTAAATTAGCCAAATTAACTGCTAAAAAGTCACTTCGGTCTTCTGGGATCATGGCATTGGCCCACTGCTTTTCAACCATCTTTTCCTGCAGGCGATCCTTTTTGAGCCACAAATAAATGTCTTTGTTGCGCAGTCCGCTTACAATAACATCTCTTGTTTTAAGTGGGTTTTTTTTGGCTTTTCCAATGAGTTCACCTGACAGTTCACCCAGAATGTTTTTTCGATCTTTTAATGCTTCAACATTATGTCGATCAACATTGTTCACTGAGAATTCCAGTTCACTGAAAAGATTATTTTTGTTGAGCAATTTTCCGTTCAGCTCAATGTCGCCCAGTTCGTTTATTAAATCTTCAATCAAGCTGAAGTTCACCACAATCACTCCATCCACTTCGTTATCTGGGAATTTTTCTTGATAGAATTTGATGATTTCACTAGCAGAATCGGGGAAGTTTGGGTTCCAGTTGGCATCGCGGAAAGTAAATCCTTCGTACCATTCGTTTTTTAACAACTCTTCGTGTGGATAAGGAGGGGTTACGTAGGTTTTACTATCAATGTCGTAAGAATTTTTAAAACTCAGTTCGGTTGGTACACCCATTTTGAAATCCAAGTTTCCGTATCCTGTAATAAACCCACCG
>DAOWGG010000102.1 GCA_030637565.1 Candidatus Peregrinibacteria bacterium
AAAAAGAAGGTGTTGATCATCGAATGGATGAGAGTAATTTTGATGTTACATTCTCACGCAATAAGCTTCGTCATGAAGTGATTCCAAAATTAAAAAAAGACTTGAAGACTCTTGAGGAAGATTTAATTCGTATCTCTCTTTCTGCTCAATTTAAAAGTGATCAATTGGAAAGAGAATCTACTCAATGGATTCTTGAAAATGTTACCGATAATTCGTTTGAACGCTCAGCTTTTTTAGAACAGACCAATGATCTCCAGGTCGAAATTTTATTTCAAATTTGTGGATATAAAGATATTTACCGGGCCTCTATTGAGAAGGTTCAGCATCTTATTTATAAGGGAAAAACAGGTAAATATAAACCGCTCAGTCGTCATACCTTTGAGGTCGAATATCAACGAATCAAATTCTATACTGGCTTTTCTAAATCAGAATCACTCCCAAAAGTTACACTGACTCTTAAGTCGATTCGATGGGGTGATTACCATTTGAAATACGAAGGCAATAAGCCTTTATATGCTCGATCTTGGCAACCCGGAGACCGTTTTCAGCCCGCTGGAATGAATGGTTCCAAAAAGCTTCAAGACTTCTTTGTCGATAAGAAAATTCCTCGTTCAAAGCGTCATCAAATTCCGATCATCGTTAATTCGGATAATCAGATTGTATGCGTGGGGAACTTGCGTTTGGATAAACGATTTTTGGATTTAAAACCTAAAGAAACACTGACCATTAAAAGCCAATAAGTTATTGATTATTTAATGTAATTGTTGTATAATAAATATATGAAAAAGAATCATATACTCATTGTAGCCACCTTACTCTTCTCTGCCCTACTGGCTACTTCGGTGCGAGCGGATTATTCGCAAAAAATAACAATCGATGAAGTGATTAGCAGGCGGAGCATTACGATCACTGAACCTGGATCGGGTGAGTCTTATTTGTTACATCTTCAAAATGGCTGTGGTGATCTTAAAAAAGGGCAATCGGTTTCCTTGGTGATTCGAGGAACTCCGAACAGCAGTGGAGATATTATTAAATTGAACTCAATACATCAATGTAAAATTGATGATGCCCAACACTTCAACCAAAAGCTTTATGTTAAATATGTTTACAGTAGCAATACCGAAGCTCGTGTACGTGATGAGTCTAATGCTGAGTATACTATTCATTATGGGCGTGACTGCGCCGCGTTGAATCGCTACCGTCGTCAGTCTATTTTCGCCCTGCAAGGCAGCAAAACCCTGAGAAAAAGTGATCGCCTTATCCTTCCTAACAAAGAGGGTATGTGCTCTATTAATTACTTAAGAAAAATAGAAGATCAAAAGCGTAAAGTTGAATCTATCGCTTCTGTAGATAAAGTTCCAACAACCATCAGATGGGTAAAAGCCTTTCCCCGAAATGGAGCCGTTTTTTTAAGCTGGCGACCTGCTCGTGATGACAAAAGAGTTGATCATTATGTCATTGGCTACAATGCCCATCAATTCCGAGCGGACGATCTTTCGGCTTCCGATATGCCCTATACCGCTATTAGTAAATCAACTCACTATACTGTAAGAGATTTGGATAATGACCGAGCGTATTATTTTTATGTAACAGCCGTTGATAATGAAGGGCAAATGAGTTCTGATTGGAGTCCGATGGCGACCGCGGTTCCTAAAAGCTCTATCTTCTCCACGGAGGCGCCTGCCACTGGCATTTATGATTTTAATCTTCGGGTTGACCAAGAGACATCTAAATCTTTTGTGATCCGATGGAGCTCTCATCCTTCTGCCATTCGTTATTCAGTTTATTTAGATGTGGATGGTGAACGAGAAATCTCTCTGACTGGCTATTCAAAACCCTTTATTCGCATTCTTAAAAACGATCAACGAAAAGATAAAGCAATGAAGCTCACTGTTCGTGCTTATAGCATTAGAGGATATTTAGAAAAAGGTGAATTTGAATTTGGGTTTTAGTCGATGAATTTCACATCTTCTTCGCTCACCCAATACCAATTCCCGTTTTCAACGAGTAAATAGGTGTATTCACCATCACTGCAGGCCATTCCTCTGAAAGACTCTTCGGGGTTATTGACGTCGACCGTTTTATCCCCGAAAGCCAATTCTGGTTCTCTGGCAATTAACAAAAGATTCTTGAGAAGCTTCTCTTTTTCTTCTTTGGTGTAATCGGCTGGATTACATCCTCCCTCTTGATATTTAAGTCGAAATTTTTCAAGAAGCTTGCTCTCCTCCTTTTCCTCCATCGCTCGCTCGACCTTTTGAACGGTTGGATTGACCAATTTTTGATTCACATAATCAACGTAAGTTCCATAAC
Organism: Candidatus Peregrinibacteria bacterium; assembly: GCA_030637565.1. Classification (GTDB taxonomy): domain Bacteria; phylum Patescibacteriota; class Gracilibacteria; order UM-FILTER-43-11; family UM-FILTER-43-11; genus DAOWGG01. Next base: position 2,311 of record DAOWGG010000102.1, read on the forward strand.
TGCGCTGAGCGATTAATAAAATTACGACATAAAAAATAAGGGAGAAGACAAAAAACAGTATCCCATAAATCTTTTTTTCAATGTCTAATCGAGCGCTTTTTCGAATGTTGATCTGATAAATCAAAAACATCAACAAAGGAAGAAGTATGGCGAATAATTTTAATTCTTTTGGAAGTGAAACAAAAACATCCGTTAAGGATGTGAACCATATCAAAGCTCCGACTGCCCCCCCGATCACTGCAAAAAGAATCACTCGAATCGCTAAGCTATGATGCACCTTAGTACGAATTACTACATCAATCATAAATTCCCAGTGCTTCCGTTCCATTCCATTTAAAATAAGGGCAAAAATCAACTCAACTAAAGAAAAAATAACCGTAAAAACGATGAAGAAGATCAGCGGAGGAATGAGTTCATTTTGAATTATGAATTCCATTTTTTGTATTTAAGTTAATGCATTCAGCTTACAAGAGTTTGGCTATTTTTTAAATCAAAAAGCTCATCGACTTGCCATCTTGTGGTTTTGTAAATACAATTCAAATATCTTAACAAAATACTATGTTTAAATTTCTCGTTAAGTTAGCCATCCTTGTTATTGGAATTTATATTCTGATTCAAATCCCTTTTGTCCGTGAAAAATATGAAGATATTAAAGCTTCTTTTAACGAAAAAGTAGAAAATGTGGGTGAAGAAGTTACCCGAGTTCAAGGTAAAATTGATACGGCTAAAGAAAAGGTGGATCAAACCAAAGAAACCATCACCAATATTACTGACAAAGTGAAAGATACGGCTGAAGCGGTTGAAGATGCGATGACTTCAATCAATAAAGCTCATGATACAGTTGATAAAATACTCACCGGAGAAGAGGGTGAAACCGTTCCTGAGCTACAAGCAGAAGAAACCGATGACTCAGCATCGGACGATGATCCCACTTGGGACATTGATCAAACGGAAGCTTTTGATTTGTAGGCACTTAGTTTAACAGAACGATACTGAGAGCTGAAATAGCGGCGGTTTCTGTGCGTAGAATACGAGGGCCGAACGTGAATAAATTGGCCTTACTTTTTAGAGCTAAATCGATTTCTTTTTGGCTGTATCCTCCTTCGGGACCAATGAATAAATGAACTTCTTTTTGTTTCTGAATTTTAGGTAAATATTCATTTAAAAACTTCTTCTCTTCATATTCGTAGGCGACGTAGGCATTATTCACCTTTTCGATCACCTGATCAAAATTGACTGGGTGGCGGATAATAGGAACCTTGGTTCGTCGACTTTGTTCTGTGGCCTCAATGCTGATCAATTCCATTCGTTCAAACTTGCTTATGCGATTCTTTTCAGTTCGCTCTGTGATTAGAGGATAAATATGACTCACTCCAATTTCGGTTGCCTTCTGAATCACCATTTCGAATAAAGCGGTTTTTTTAGGAATTGCCTGATACAAATGAACTTCAATTTCAGATTCGGTATTTCGTTCAATTTCCTCGATCACGTTCCCAACAATTTTTCGCCGGTTCATCTCTAAGATTTCGACCAAAACTTCTTTTCCTTTTTCATCGAAGATACTGAACCGACTGCCTGTTTTCATCCGCAAAACCTTCCATGCCTGAAAGACAATACGGGCATCATGGATTTCAATGACGTTCTCCTGAATGTCTGGTGATGGGATATAAAAGCGTTGCATGATTCAGAATGATTCGATCTTTATTCATTAACATAAATTTCTCGTGGCTTTGCGCCGTTGGATGGACCGATGGCTCCATTGTCTTCGAGAATATCGAGAATGCGAGCGGCACGAGCGTAACCGACACTCAATCGACGTTGTAAAAGGGAAGCAGAAGCTTTTCCTGTTTCTCGAATCACCTGAAGGGCATCGTTGTAAAGGTTGTCCTGATTCGACTGATCACTTCCTGTTCCAACCATGCCTGTATCAATTCCATTTCCCTTACTAGGCGCCGTAATGCTTTCATCGTAACTCGGCTCTGTGGTAAGTTTGATTCGATTGGTCACTGCTTCGATTTCTTTGCTGGACACATAAACTCCCTGCACGCGGATTGGACGACTCATGTTTCCTGGTAAATAGAGCATATCTCCCATTCCCAGTAGGTCTTCAGCACCAATTCCATCAACGATGGTTCGAGAGTCGACTCCTGTCGCCACTGTAAAGGCGATACGAGCGGGTATGTTCGCTTTAATCACACCAGTGATCACATTCACACTTGGACGCTGTGTGGCGATGATTAAATGCATTCCCACTGCACGAGCCATTTGGGCGATTCGGCAGATAAGTGCCTCGGTTTCTTTTTTGGTGGCCTGCATCATTAAATCAGCCAACTCGTCGATCACGATCACAATTTTATGCATTCGTTTTGGTTCACCATTGTTGTATTCCTCGATATTTCGATAACCTTTTTCAGCGAACAACTGATAACGACGGTTCATCTCTCCAACGGCCCACTTCAGTGAACCATGAGCTTTATCAGGTTGAGTTATAACAGGGGTTAGCAAATGAGGAATTCCGTTGTAAGCGGTGAGATCTACGCGCTTTGGATAGATAATAATGAACTTCAAATCTTGTGGTGAATGCTGATAAAGCAATGAAAGGAGGAACGCATTCATTCCCACCGATTTACCAGAACCTGTTGCTCCTGCAATAAGGATATGAGGCATCGCTGCTAAGTCATCCACCACAGGTTGACCGCTTACATCACGACCGATAGTTACGGTTAGCTTAGAGCTAACTGAATTGAATTCTTCTCCTTCCAAAAGCTCTCGAAGGCGCACTACCATTCGCTTTTCATTCGGCACTTCAATTCCGACCAATGCCTTTCCAGGAATCGGAGCTTCGATACGAATGGATTTTGCTGCCAATGCTAAAGCAATGTCGTTTTTAAGTGCGGTGATTTTTGTGAGTTTAACTCCTTCATGGGGCTTGAGTGTATATTGCATTACTGATGGACCGATATTTACATCTCGCATGGTTACATCTATACCGAACTGACCGAGCTTTTCGCGGATTTTTTCTGCGTTGATTTTTAGCACCTTATCGCTCGCGAATACTTGAGAGTTCGCTTTATTAAGAAGGTCGAGAGATGGCAATTCCCAATCACTATAATCCACCTCTTCAACTTTTGGTTTGGTGACTGGTATCGGCTTTTTCTGAATGTTAACCTTAATTTCGGCTGGCTTAGATGGAGCTGCCTCTGGATCTTTCTTAATTTCATCCTCGCTCTCCTGATTCAAATTAGGTTTTACAATGTTCAGTTCTCCTTCTTTTGGTAAACGAGCTTTGGCTCGGGCTGAATTTCTGGTTGAGATCTGAACCCCACGACTTGGAATAAAGAGGCTGAGAATTTTTTTCAATGAAATTTCAAACGTAATAAGGATTGAAATAACCAACACGGATCCTAGAACAACCTTTGCCCCCATATCGGATATAAAAATTCGTAACAAAACAGAAGAAAGGAATCCTGCGTACCCTCCGTGTATTTCCACATTGTCGAGCATCGTTTCCATTCCTGTTCTCATGTGAACCAAGCCAAGCCCTGAAAAAATTAAAAGCGTGATTCCCAAATAACGAGTGGTATCGAAGCGGACTCGATGAGACAGAAATAAAGTGGCTCCTAACGCTAAAAATAGGACGGGTAGCGCATAAATTCCAATTCCAAAAATCAGTCGTAAATAAGTATTTAAGAAATCCCCGACCATCCCAGCTTTTTGGCCAATAATCAAATAAAAAATCACGGCGAGGGCGATGTAGATGACAGCACCCACCTCTCGGGCGATTCCAGATTCGAGTTCGATTTTAAAATCTTTCTTTTTAAGACGGGTTTTCTTTCGGGCAGAAGTTACTTTTCGTTTTGGCATTTTTAATCAACGTTATTGCCCCCTGATTGTACTGGATTCTCTCTCGGGTGACAAGACATAGCCAAGTCCCCCTACACCTCGCGATGTGGGGGACGGTGGTGGCTGTTTTTGAACTCTTTTCTACTCGGGGGCGAAGTCGGCCTTCACGCGGAAGATGGTGCCGCGAGCGACCTCGAGCGGGTCGGCTTCCGGGGCGGGCTTGTAGCCATCCGGAGTGTTGAAGTAGAGACTGTAGATGCCAGGATCGAAGGGGAGACAGTACTCCTGCCCCATCTCCGCATCACGCGTCTTACCACTGAGAACGAACTCGTCGTCCTGATGGTCGTAGACGGAGAAGCTGACCCCTGCCGGATCACTGGCTGGGCAGATGCGACCAATCAGGAAGTTCTCCGTCCCGTCGACGTCGTAGACCTCTTGGGTGATGGTGATGGGTGACTCGTCACCGCTACAGCCAATGAGGCCCAGCGTGACAATGAGAATAACGATGATACGCATGAAGCGCTCCTTCTCTTCCTTGATGGAAGTAAAATTGTTTAAAAACAGCCGATCTTTGTAAAAGACATCAAGCCGAAGCCTGATCCTTTAATAACAAAAGGTTGTTATCTTAGTATGAAACTGATTTTTTGTCAATCAATTACAATAACCAATCTATAGCCAAAGCTTTAGCCTTCCTTAGCGGCAAGCCGCGACTGACCCTTTTTCTGTAATGCTGCTTTTATGTACAACGATGAAGTATAGTTCACCCTTCTTCATTTTTTATCACTAAAAAAACGAAGCAAAAAAGTGTTGGGCTCTGTGAAACGTGCAATTAACGTTGTGCATTTAATCATTGCTTGCCACGTTCACTCTGCCCAAACCCGCATTACTTCAAGTCTTCTTTATTTTATGGATTGCTGAAGTAAACTCAGGATGACAAGGGGTATCCAAAGCAACAAAGTAGAGCTATTTCCCCTTCACTTTCTTCTTCAGCACACTCTTATATTCCAATGAATAAATATGAAGGAAGGCTAAGGTAAGTGTGAGTACAAATGGGCCGAACAAGAGCCCTTTTATTCCAAAAGCGAAGGCTCCACCTAGCAACACCAACAAAACCGCCAATGGGTGTAGGGCTGTTGAGGAGCCAATGAGATAAGGCTTGATGATATTGTCTGCCATTCCCACAACCAGCACTCCCCAACCGAGCAAAATCAAAGCGGTGAGCCATTGTCCGCTAAAAGCGAATGCGATCACCACTGGTACCCATACAATGGATGTTCCAATGTAAGGTAATGGTGAAAGCAGTGCTGCGATGGCTCCCCAAAAAGCTGCGTTGTTAACTCCTGCTGCATAAAGGGCAATTCCCACTAAGAATCCTTGAATGAGAGCTGCTCCAAAAATTCCATAAATAATTCCATGACTCAGGTGATAGAGTTTTTTAAATAATTCTTTTTGATACTTTTCCGAAAGTGGCATAATTGATTTAGAATATTCGATCAGTCGATCTCCATCTCGAAGGAAATAGAACATGGCTAATAAAAATACAATCACATGAACAATAAACAGTGATAGGTTTTTAAGAATATTAGTGGTTTGACCCAGGACAACGGAACCGATTTTTCCCACAAAATCTTTTGCGGTAGAAATAATGTCGGATGTAGTGATTGGTACGTATTCACTGATTCTCTCTGTCCAATCTTTGATAAATCCTTTTTGTAAAAGTGATGGGATTAATTGGATGTCTTTTTCGGTCATCACATTGATTCGATGGCTCACCACCGTATAGGCATCGGTTGCTTCATCAGCGACTAAAAAGAACAACAAAGTGAGTGGTGCAATGATCATGGTCGCGACCAATACCATTGAAATAAGCGTTGAAATACTGGAGGGAAACCGAAGTTTTTTATGAAGTAATTTATGAACGGGATACACCCCTGTTACGATTACACCTGCGATTAAAAGTGTTCCTATGAAAGAGGAAACGAACATCATTAGAACAACTAGTAATAAAACTAGAATCCCCAATAGAAAGTATTTTTGAATGTCGATGATGTTATTGGCTTTTGTAGTCATAGTGATTGATTATTTTTGATGTATTAATAATACCATTTTGCGAATTTCATGCCAGAACAAGAACATCAGCATACCAGCAATCGGGTACATCCACTGAGACAATGTAAGGCGATCAAACCCAAACCAAATGGCCACCTGAGGTGGATAAATAAGGATCATGACGGCGATGATTGAGACAAGGAAGGAGCCCCACAGCATTTTGTTGGTAAATAGATAGCTGGTAAAAATAGTTTGCTCTGTTCGACGTGAAAGAATGTTGATGTATTGGCACAAAATAATTCCACAGTATGCCGCGGCGCGACCTGATTCGACAGACGCTCCGCCAACATGATGAACCATCACGAAGCTAAAGAATCCTGCTGCCCCCATCCAAAAGCCGTAAAAGATGAGATTTATTAGGCTTTTTTTGTTGATGATGTGTTCTTTTAAATCACGAGGAGGCTCTTTTAAAATATGGGCTTCTGGTGGATCGAAAGTGAGTGCGGTAAGCGGGAGCATTTCGCCAATTAGATCGACCGCTAGAATTTGAACCGCAGTGATGGGCACAGGCAAGCCAAAGGCAACACCAACAAAGCCCAGAAGAACGCATGAGAGTTCTCCGTTGTTTGACGTGATGGACGCCATGATCGTCTTTTTGAGATTTTTGAAGATGGTTCGACCTTCTTTAATCGCCGCTGTGAGCGTTCGGAAGTTGTCGTCGAGCAACACAATTTCAGCCGCTTCTTTGGCGACTTCGGACCCCATTTTCCCCATGGCGACACCGATGTCGGATTTTTTAAGACTGAGCGTATCATTCACCCCATCCCCCGTTACCGCGACGACTTGCCCTGAATCTTTAAGAAGCGTGACAATGCGGAATTTGTCTTCAGGAGACACTCGTGAGAAAATCACCGATCGAGCCTCAAGGATTTTTTTCAGCTTCGCATCGGTCATTCGCTTGATCTGATCTCCCGTGTATATATCCATTCCATACCCGTTTTTGTGCATACCAATTTGCTCCGCAATCGCCTTGGCAGTGACGGCGTTATCGCCTGTGATCATCATGATGCGAATGTGTGCCTCGTAAGTTGATTTGATGGCCTCTTTCACGCCAATTCGTGGCGGATCCATCATGGTAACAAAGCCTGCAAAAACAAACTTTTTTTCCGTGGATTTGACTGAAAAAGACTTGGTCGATTTTGGAAAATCTCGGTAAGCCAGTGCGATCACACGAAGTGCTTTGCCTGCAAACTCTTCCCCCTTTTTAAGAATCGCCTTCCGCTCCTCATTTGTCATCTCGGTCACTTCACCAAAATGAATGATATGAGTACAGCAGGATAAAACACTTTCCAATCCCCCCTTCATATATCCAATTACCTTCCTATTGTGCTTTCGAATGATCGTCATTCTTTTTCGATTACTATCGAATGGCAGTTCCTGCATTAGAGGAAAACGTTTTTCTAAATCATCTGGCTTTAGACCAGCCTTTATCGCTAACGGAGTAAACGCTGCTTCTGTCGGATCTCCAATGGCATACCATCCACGATGATCTCGGTCGGGCGGATTTACTCTTCCGTTTGATGCCAAAAAACCGTTCTGGAAAAATTGCTTTATTTGATCAATGGTGCTGGCTGGAACTTTTTTCCCACCTTCATTGATCGACCCTTTGGGTTCATAACCATCCCCTGATACATCGAACACTCTGCCCGTGATGTAACAGTGCTGAATGGTCATTTCGTTTTTGGTGAGTGTCCCGGTTTTATCGCTGCAAATCACCATCGTGGAGCCAAGCGTTTCCACCGCAGAAAGCTTTCGAACGACTGCCTTTCGTTTCGCCATACGACCGACACCCAAGCTGAGCGCCACGGACACCTGAGCGGGCAAGCCTTGTGGCACCGACGCGGCTGCGACCCCAATCGCAAAGAGGAGGCTCAGCTGAATGGTCATTTTTATACTTTCTTCGTTTCCCGTGTTTAAAAGAAAATTGAGTAAGAATAAGGTGACTGCAATGACCCCAGCGATTTTGGTCAGCATTTTGGCGAGCACATTCATCTCTTTTTGAAGCGGAGATAAGTCGTGTTCGATCGTTGAACTGGTTTTCGCGATACGCCCGATTTCGGTATACATTCCTGTTCCATAAACCACGCCGTATGCGTTTCCCTTAGCGACCGTGATTCCCAAAAAAACGAGGTTGTCTTGATTGCTGACAGTGGTTTCTTTTTTAATAACCAGATCGGCGAACTTTTCTTGTGGAACGGATTCGCCCGTGAGAATAAAATCGTTGGTGGAAAAGTTAGTGGTTTCGCTCAATCGAATGTCCGCCGGCACCGCACTACCCTCTTCTAAAAAGACGAGATCCCCTGGCACCAATTGATCTTGGCTGATCTCACGTCGCTGCCCATCACGGATGACGGTGGCTTTGGATTGAATGATTTTTTTGAGGGATTCCAGAATTTTCTCCGCTTTGAATTCCTGATAAAATCCAATGATCGCGTTCACCAATACGATTACCAAAAGAATCGTTCCTCCTCGGAAGTCATCTAAATAATACGCCAGAAAAGCCGCCACGATTAGAACGATGATCATTAGATCTTTGAATTGATCTAGAAATTTGAAAAACGGATGACGCTTTTTTCCCTCCTCTAGTTTATTGAGACCGTATTTCTGCAATCGACGTTCCGCTTCGCGCTCCGAAAGACCAACCTTCGCATCGGTTTTTAGGGTCTTTACCGCTTCTTTAACGGGGATTTGGTAAAAAAATTCCTGATGACTTTTTTTGTTTTTCATAGTTTTTGTTTACGAGGGAATATTAACACAATTACTAAGGTTGAATCAAAAAGTGTTTTCCTCTAAACTGTTCCTGCTCTATCGACTATGAAAAACATCCGCAACTTCTGCATCATCGCCCACATCGACCATGGAAAATCCACTTTGGCGGATCGATTTTTGGAAGTGACGGGGACGGTGGACAAAAGAGATATGAAACACGGTCAGCTTTTGGACACGATGGAACTAGAACAAGAGCGTGGGATTACGATTAAGCTTCAGCCCGTTCGAATGGATTATGAAGGGTATATATTGAATTTGATTGATACACCGGGTCATGTGGATTTTACCTATGAGGTGAGCCGAAGTATTGCGGCCTGTGAAGGGGCGATTTTGGTGATTGATGCCACTCAAGGAATTGAGGCTCAAACCTTGGCCAACCTATATATGGCGATGGAATATGACCTGAAGATCATTCCTGTGATCAATAAGATTGATATGCCTGCCGCAGATCCTGAGCGTATTAAATTGGAGATTGAGAATATGCTAGCCATTCCACGAGAAGAAGTTATTGAGGTATCGGCTAAGACGGGGCAAAACGTCGATCAAGTGATTCAGGCGGTGATCGATCGCGTGCCATCACCAGACACTGCTGGAATGCGCAAAAAGTTTGAAATTAAGAATGATGATGAAGCCAAAGCCTTAGTATTTGATTCGGTTTATGACACTTATAGAGGAGTTGTGGCTTATGTTCGAGTGGTAAGTGGAACGTTGAAAAAAGGGGATAGTTTAAGATTTTTGAATGCGAAAACAGATATTGAGGTAACAGATATTGGATATTTCCGACCTCAATATGAATCTCAAAAAGAATTACTGCCTGGCGAAGTAGGCTATGTGGTTACTGGTTTGAAGTCGGTTGGGGAAGCGCGCGTTGGGGATACTATATGGAAAGGAGAAAAGGCTCTTCTTGAAAAAGCAACACCCCTTCCTGGTTATAAAAAAGTGGTTCCCATGCTTTATGCAGGGATTTATTGTGTGGATGGGGATGACTTTCCGCTCCTGAGAGATTCACTGGAAAAGCTGACTTTAAATGATGCAGCGCTGACCTATGAACCCGACCAATCTCCTGCCCTTGGCTCTGGGTTCCGTTGTGGATTTTTGGGATTGCTTCATATGGACATTGTTCAAGAGCGACTAGAACGTGAGTATGATTTGGATTTGATCATCACTGCCCCTTCGGTTTCCTATGTTGTCCGAAAAAAAGGTGGTGAAGAGGAAATGATTTCTTCTCCCGTTCAAATGCCCGATGGAAGTACAATTGAAGCGGTTTCAGAACCGTGGATTAAAATGGAAATTGTTTGCCCCAAAGATACCGTGGGAGGGATTATGAAGATTGTCCAACAACGACGTGGAATCTACAAAAATATGAATTACATTGATGAGGAGCGTGTTCTGACTTTATTTGAAATGCCTCTCGCCAATGTGATTATTGATTTTTACGACAATTTAAAAAATGTGAGTAGTGGATACGCTTCGATGAATTATGAATTCATTGAATTCCGAGAGGAAAATCTGATCAAGCTCGATATTATGATCGCTGGGGAAAGGATTGATAGCCTTGCTGTCATCTGCCACCGAACGGAATCGGAAAGCTTGGGACGACGGCTCTCAAAAAAACTAAAAGAAGTGATTCCGCGTGCTCAATTTGCCATTGCGATTCAAGCAGCGATTGGAGGAAAGATTGTTGCTCGTGAAACTATCTCCGCCTTCCGAAAAGATGTTACTTCTGGATTGTATGGTGGTGATGTCACCCGAAAAAACAAGCTTCTTAAAAAACAGAAAAAAGGCAAGAAGCGAATGAAGCAAATGGGAAATATCTCATTACCTCAAGATGCCTTTCAGGCGATTCTTAAAAAGGATTAACGATTGCGTGCCCATTGTGGGCCCAATTGTAGGCTAAATTATAATAGCAACAATGGGCCAACGACTGGATCCACAACAGGAAATTATGTTCACTGGTATTATCGAAACTGTCGGGAGAATTCAATCCATAACAGATCAAAATCTGACAATTGAAGCGTCTGAAATTATTGCTGACTTGAAAAAGGGAAGCAGTGTGACGGTTGATGGCGCCTGTTTAACGGTGACCGATCTTTCGGGTGACACCTTTTCGGCTGATTTTATGCCAGAGACGGCTCAGAAAACCATTATTCTTGGGTGCAATGTGGATGACCTAGTAAATTTGGAACTCCCCATGCGCGCCGATGGACGTTTTGAGGGACATATGGTGACAGGACATGTGGAAGGATTGGGGGAAATTGTTACCATAAAATCAGATGGCAATGCCCATATTCTTACCATTCGTGCTCCCAGTAATCTCAAAAAATACATCACTCAAAAGGGATCTATTGCTATTAATGGGATCAGCTTAACGATTGCAATGATTGAGGATGACCAATTCTCAGTTCATATTATTCCTCATACATGGGAAATAACCAATTTGCACAATTTAGATGTTGGGGATAAAGTGAATTTGGAAACGGATATTTTAGCGAAACATCTTGAAAAACTAATTCAATCATGAGCGATATTAAAAAACATCTTCAGTCGGATATTCAGGCGCCCGCAGGCGCTAAAATTGGAATTGTTGTCAGCGAATACAATCCTGAAATTACTCTGACTCTTTTGGAAACCTGTCAAAACGAATTGGTAAAAAGAGGGAGTGAAAAAAATGATATCGACATCATTAAAGTCCCGGGGGCTTTTGAGCTACCTCATGGCTGTAAAACGTTAGCGGACACCAAAAAATACGACGCCATTATCGCATTGGGATGCCTCATTAAAGGAGAGACTCCTCACTTTGATTTTATTGCTTTTGCTGTTTCCAAAGGTATAATGGACTTAAATTTAACACTCGATATCCCCGTTGTTTTTGGATTGCTGACCACCAATAACATCCAACAAGCGGAGGCTCGAATTAAAGATGGAAAACGAGGAGATAAAGGGGTTGAGGCTGCACTCACCGCTCTTAAAATGATTCACTTAAAATAAACCTATGCAAGACCTAATTGTCACTATTGAAAAACTAGAACAGCCAGAAAATACTCACATTGCTTATTTTCAAGGCGCTTTTGACGGACATAACAAAGAGCCCTTAATTGAATTGGAAACCTTGGTGATGGAGGGGGGAAATGTAAAATTAATTTTTGATTTTGAGTCTTTGAGTTTTTTAAACAGCTATGCGATTGGACAACTGGTTGCTTGGCATAATCACCTTGAAGCTAATCAGGGAGAAATTATCATTGCTCACCCTGCTAAGAACGTGGAAGATATTTTCAACACGGTTGGAATTTCGAGTATGTTTAAAATCTTCCCCGATGTACCGAGTGCTGTGGCCACTTTGACCGCTTAATGGCTTAGCTTTTTCTGACCCTCAAGAAGGCCTTCAAGTTTTTTAACCAACTCTACAAAAACTCCCTGCATAAAGTCTCGAAGCGTTTCAAATTCGAGATCTATTTGGTGTTGTGCGAGGTATTTTCTTAGAATGAATGTAGAAAGCTGAATGGGCATTGGTGAAAGCTGGCGCTGAGGAGTTGGAATGATTAGTGTTTCTAGAATTCGATGAGGTTTTTTTCCAGCTATTTTAGATAGATCAAGAATCCAATTATCGATCGCTTTTTTTTGCGCTGGTGGCAAAGTTTTAAAATCGTCTTTTTGATGAATGGCCAATGCCATTTCGTGGGAAGATTCTGAATCTTTTGAAGTCTCAAGCAATCCTTTCACCTCTTTATGGGCGTTCTTGTCGATAAGAGAGAGTATTGCAATAATGAGCTCCGATGGAATGTTCTGAGCCACCACTCGAGATATTAATAAAAAAAGATCAGTATTTGTTGGATCAGCTAAAAATTGAACAATAATGGCAGCCAAATTGCTATCGTGCCCTTTTGCCTGCCCTTCCTCTTTTTGAAGTTGCTTGATTGCTTTTTGTGTTTTCTTCATTTCCTCCTGAAATTTTTCATCACTTCCCTCTTTTTTCTCTGAGGGAGTAGGGCCGGAAAATAATTCAAAATCGCCTTGTTCGGACATAATTATTTTTAATTTTTA
>DAOWGG010000145.1 GCA_030637565.1 Candidatus Peregrinibacteria bacterium
AAATAGATCGATAAGATCACTGAATAATTGATTGATCTCCATCCAGCTCAGATTTGCCCCTAGAGCCTCTTTTTTAATGGACAATTGAAAGTTTTCTTTCTGAAGGCTTAGGCGACTCGTGATGATAATTAGACGGTGAGTAAAGTGGTGACGTAAGACGTGTTCATTTCTTTCAAAATCTCCTTCGTTATTCAGAAATTCTTGAGCGGTCCAGTAGATCGAACCTGTTTCTAGAGGTGTTTCAGAATCTAGACCAAGGTGCTCTGCTACATTGACTCTTGCAATCTTCATCGCTTGATCGGCCGACATGCCACCCGTTGATAGATTCGGTAGCGTTTCAATTTTATCTTTTTTGGACATGTTATTTTAGGTTGGTTATGGCTATAAAAATTTTAAGCAATTTTCTTGATGCTCTCAATTTTAGAATTTTGGTTTCCATCTTAATCTATTTTTTTATTTTGTCAAATTTTCAATTTTTACCTTGCACCCTCAATCTCTCTTTGATAGAATCTTTGGGCATTAATTATTTTAAGTCTTGTTTCTGATTCACTCATCCTGCCTCGTCTATTCGGGGTTAAGAGTGAAGGTGACGGAATAAGGTGTTAACCCCAAGGATTATGTCTGACATTTCTTTAAAAGAAATGATTCAAAATGCAGTGCATTTTGGTCACCCAACCCACAAGTGGAACCCTAAAATGAAGCCTTATTTATACGATAAGCGTCATGGGATTCACGTTTTTGATTTAAAAAAGACCGCAGAAGCACTTGTTGTTGCTTTGGACTTTTTATCAAACGCTACTCGTGCCAAAAAAACAATTTTGTTTGTTGGTACCAAACAACAGTCTCATGCCATGCTTCAGGAGATCAAAAAAGACACTCAACAGCCTATTGTAACCGATAAATGGATTCCAGGGCTTTTGACCAATTTTAAAACCATTAAAAAACGAATCGATTATTTTAAACAATTGAAGGATGACGATCGAACGGGTGCTCTTAGTAAATATACAAAGAAAGAGCAATCGAAGCTTCGTAAAAAAATTCAAGATCTTTCCACTTCTTTATCTGGCGTGGAAGATATGAAAGAAACTCCTGATATCCTTTTTGTTGTTGATACCGTTCGCGATATTATTTCAGTTCGTGAGGCACGTCGTTTGAAAATTCCAGTGGTTGCCATTATAGATAGCAATGCTGATCCTGATTTGGTGGATTACGGAATTCCTGCGAATGACGATGCGATTAAATCAATCAAATACATTCTAACCTTGGTTAAAGAAGCTCTCTCTGCAAAAGCTCCTAAAAATTAAATTTTATGGCTGACGATCAACAACCACCACAAGAGGAGGTGGAGGTAGAAAAGAATGAGCAGACATTACCTGCTTCTGATGAATCCTCAGGGAAGCCATCTGCTTCTGAGCCTCCTAAAAAAGAAAAGGAGGAGGAGATTGATGAAATGACCACTCTTCATGAAAGAACCATTGCAGTTCTGAGTTATTTTGGCTTTTTAGCCATCGTTCCTTTTTATCTAAAGAAAGATAGTAAGTTTTGCCGTTTTCATGGAAAGCAGGGGATGACATTGGCTATTATTTTCTTTTTGGCTCAGTTTTTTGCTGTTCTTGATTTGTTTATGGATATTATGTTGATCCTTCAGGCTGTCATTGCGCTTTGGATGGGGTTTGATGCTCTTTCTGGACGCTGGAAGAAGATGCCCGTTGTTTACAATTGGTCTTGTCAGTTAGAAGAGTCTCTTTCTTTAAAGACTGCAGATGAAATGGCTGAAGATGCTGCTTTGAAGCCTAATCAGACGGCTGTTGAAAATACAGAAGAAAAAAAGGATTAAAAATTTCAAATTTATTATTTAAAATTAATTGTTATGTCTATTACTGCTACTCAAGTGAATGAACTACGTAAGCGCACTGGCGTTTCTATGATGCTTTGTAAAAAAGCTTTGGAAGAGGCTGGAGGAGATGATGAAAAGGCGATTGATATTCTTCGTAAAAAAGGAGAGGCTAAAGCTGTTTCTAAGGCTGGCCGTGAAACCACTGAAGGTATTGTGGTTACTAAAGTTGAAAATAATAAAGCCGCGATTGTTAAGTTTTTATGTGAAACTGATTTTGTTGCTAAAAACGAAGAGTTCAAAAAAATTGCAAATGATGCGGTTGAAACAGCTCTTGCTGAAGGGGCTGATGCAGCTAAATCTGCTGCTGAACAACCTGTTAAAGATCTTTTTGCTAAATTGGGAGAGAATATGTCTATTGAGGTTCGGGTTTTAGAAGGTGAGGGGATTGGGGACTACGTTCATTCCAATTGTAAAATTGGTACTTTGATTCACCTTCAGTCTCCTGATGTTGAAAAAGCTAAAGATGTAGCGATGCACGTAGCGGCAATGGATCCTGTTGTAGTGAGTCCTGATCAGATTTCGGATGATTTGGTTGCCAAGGAGCGTGAGATTTGGGCAGAGCAGCTTAAAAATGAAGGAAAGCCTGAAGGAATCATCGATAAAATTATGATGGGGAAAGAAAAGAAATTCCGCGAAGAAAGTGCTTTGATGAAACAGAGTTTTGTGAAAGATAACGAGAAAACTATTGAGCAGTATCTTGAAGAGAATTCAGTGGTTGAATTTGTTCGAATGGCGATTTAGTTTTTTGTTTCAACTTCAAAGGCCCATCTCCATTCGTGGGGGTGGGTTTTTTTGCATCTCGCCCAATAACCATTATAAAAGATCCATCATGTTTTGGACGGCGGTAAAGACCGCGACTTACTTTTGTGCTGTATTTACTCTTGATGCATTAAGTTTTTGTATTGCTCACGCTTCCTTCTTTTTTGGTAGCAAAAAAGAAGGCAAAAAACTATTGGGGGTTACAAAACCAAAGTCACCGTTATACCCTTCATCATCGCTGGGCATTAT
>DAOWGG010000025.1 GCA_030637565.1 Candidatus Peregrinibacteria bacterium
AGTCGGTTAAAGCAAAAGGATCAATAACAATTTCACATAAATTACTACCCCAAATTCCTGAACAGGTGTGAATCATAAAATCCTTAAGACTAATAGACTCAATTCCGTCATCAAACGTAATATCAGCGGCAACTGAGTCGATATCAACTCCTGTTCCAACACCAGAATCATCAGATGCTCCATTCAAGGAATCAAGTAAGTCAAAAGAAAAGATTGAATCGACCAAAACATCAGTAGCGCCGTTAACAGGGTTAGAATTCTTAGCGTAAGGCTTTTTAGTATCCGCCCAAACATGAAACTGAAAATCTTCAGCGTTATCCAAAAGATCAACACCGCTATTGGCAATATTACTTTCAGTTGTTTGAGCGATTTGACCTATGTTGATATCTAATACTTCTGGAGAAGAAGTGCCGTAATTAGAAGCGGTTGGCTTTAAAGCCTGAATAGTAAGCAAACCAAAATTACCAAGTCCACTGGAATCCGAAAGTGATGGGTTGTAACCCGTTGATTTAATACGACCATTTTCAACCATTTGATTTTGCCAGGATTCAAAGTAATCTCCGACCAATGGGGAAATAATATTAAGAATCTGGGAATCATAATCAATCCAAATATTGGCGGCGGTCGCTCCACCAGACTGAATCGCTATATTCCCATCAAAACTCTGCCCTACATAAAAATAATTTAAATCAACAACATTTCCTGTTCCTCCATCTCCTGTATCATCCAATCCTGTAAAGGGGTTTGCATGAATTTCAAACCAATCCGTACCACTCGGAACTGAAGCAGAGGCGAAATGACTTGCAGAATTTAAAAATAAAAAAGTCGCCAGCATTAAGCTTGCAATTTTCAACCCCAGTGGTGAGCGACGATTTTGTCTCAAAGTTAAAAACTTAAAATTAAAAATTATTTTTGACCTTCTTTATCCAAATTACCTAGCAAAATATTTAAATCCAATTGATCAACCGTTGTATCCTGATTTAAATTAGCTCGATTGCTTCCCAAAGGATCTGAAATTCCAATCGCTGAAAGTAGAATTGATAAATCAACAGCATTGATCACATCATCCCCCAAGCTACTTGGGGAAGTGCCAAGTCCATCGATATCCCCTGCCAATAAAACAACAGAGCCAATCGTCGGAGAACTGATTTCGTTCGTGAAATTTAAAAGATTACCACCTGGATAAAGATGAACATTGTCGAGAATAAGTGTTAAATGAGATTTAGCTTTTAAAGAAATATCATAATTACCTTCGTCCAGAGAAAAAAGCTGAGTAGTAGAACTATTAACTCCTAAATTATCTAAGTCAACCAAGCTAGACTGAGAATAAAGAACTTGGTGATTTTGATTATCCGGATTCATAATTTTAAAATAAGCACTCGTATCATAGTTATTATTTCCAGAACGTTGCTCGGGATGCGCCGTTATTTTTGAGATAAAAATATTTTGGACTGGAGGAGGTTCAAAACCACCACTCGATTGCTCAATCTGACAATTCACATCACAACCGTCTCCACCACGAGGGATACACAAGTTATCCCCAATTCCAAAACAATCAATATCAGCGGTACACACATCTCGGTTCACGCAGTGCTTCCCATCATCACATTGTTCAACCCCCTCCAGATTACCCTCAACAACTCCATTCCCACAAATCGCCACATAAACACCTGTTCGAGGCGAATAATTCAAACAAGAAGAAGGTTCTCCATCACAAGCGTAACCCGCCTCAACAGCACAAACATCCGAACAGCCATCCCCAGAAGTCAAATTTCCATCATCACAAACATCTGCCCCATCCAAAGCCCCATCACCACAAGCCGCATACACTGAGTCGCTAAACTGTCCAACCTGAACAACACCTGTGTAAACAGAAGAAAGCAACAAAACGGCAAGAAGAGGCAAAACGATTGCCAATCCAACACCGGTTATTTTTTTAAACTGTCCGCTCATGAAAAGTCTTATTTTTTTAAATCTTAATATTATATCAAATTTTAGAGGAAAAATCAACACCCAAAACACATCTTTCTTGTCTCTGAAGGTTGAACACGATAAAATGGCGAAGCAAATCATTATCTAAACGTCATAACGTAAAACTATGCAAGCCAAAGAAATCCGCCAAAAATATTTAGAATTTTTTAAAGAAAAGGGGCACGCCGTCATCCCATCAGCCCCCCTTCTTCCAGAAAACGATCCAACCGTCCTTTTTACCACCGCTGGAATGCACCCGTTAGTCCCCTATCTTTTGGGAGAACCACATCCAGAAGGAAAGCGACTTGTAGATCATCAAAAATGCATTCGAACAGGCGACATTGATGAGGTTGGTGACAACACCCATTTAACTTTTTTTGAAATGCTTGGGAATTGGAGTTTGGGTGATTATTTCAAAAAAGAAGCCATTGAATGGAGTTTTGAGTTTTTAACTTCTGAAAAATGGCTAGGAATTTCAATTGAAAAATTAGCGGTAACCGTTTTTAAGGGTGATGATGATGCCCCTGTTGACGAAGAAGCGGCACAAATTTGGAAGAATTTAGGAATTCCAGATCATAAAATTGCCTACCTTCCAAAATCTGAAAACTGGTGGGGGCCTGCAGGAGTCACTGGCCCTTGCGGACCGGACACCGAAATGTTTTATTGGGTTGGTGAAGGAGAGCCACCAGAAAGCTCAAATGCTGGAAACGATGAAAGTAATTGGGTGGAAATTTGGAATGATGTATTCATGCAATACAACAAAACCGAAGATGGAAAGTTTAACCCCCTTAAGCAAACCAATGTGGATACAGGGATGGGATTAGAACGAGTCGCTGCCGTTTTACAAGGAAAGAAAACCGTCTATGAAACCGAATTATTTGAACCAATTATTGAAAAAATCGAAAGCCTTTCTCATTCAGAATACTCAGATAATCTATCCTCATTTCGTATTATTGCCGACCATCTACGTGCTGCTACCATGATGGCAGGAGATGGTGTAAAGCCAAGTAATGTCGATCAAGGATATGTCATGCGTCGATTAATGCGCCGTGCGATTCGACATGGAAAAAACATTGGAATTGAAGAAAATTTCACTCATGTGATTGCGAAAAAAGTCATCCATTTGATGAGCGATACTTACCCTGAATTAAAACACGAGGAAGAAATTCTAAAAACTTTTCAGATCGAGGAAGAACAATTCCGAAAAACCATCAATCATGGAATTAAAGAATTTGAAAAACTACTCGCTGGATTTCAGATGGCTTTCGAAAAAGCAGGAAAAAAAATCACTGAAATTTCTGGAAAACAAGCCTTCAAACTCTACGACACTTACGGTTTTCCAATCGAAATGACGACCGAAGAAGCTGAAAAGCACAATCTAACCGTTGATCGAGAAGGTTTTGATAAAGCTTTTGAAGAGCATCAGGAAAAATCTCGTGCGGGCGCTGAAGAAAAGTTTAAAGGAGGATTACAAGACAACTCGGAGGCGACCACAGCCCTTCATACCGCCACTCACTTGCTCCACTCCGCTCTTCATAAGGTATTGGGTAATCACGCCAATCAGAAAGGTTCTAATATTACCGCTGAACGACTGCGCTTCGATTTCACTCATCCAGATAAAATGACGCCAGAACAATTAGAAGAAGTGGAAAAATTTGTAAACGACGCCATTACCGACGATGCCAAAATAACCTGTGAAACCATGACAGTAGAAGAGGCAAAAGAACAAGGGGCCATGGGCTTATTTGAAGGAAAGTACGGCGAAAAGGTAAAGGTATATACCGTCGAAGGATGGAGTAAGGAAATCTGCGGCGGACCTCACGTAGAACATACGGGAATTTTAGGAAAATTTAAGATTAAAAAAGAGCAATCTTCAAGCGCTGGAATCCGACGAATCAAAGCGGTTTTAATCAACGAGCAATAGGAGATAAAATTGTGATAAAAATTTGTCATTCTGAACGAAGTTGAAGAATGAATACATTTTTTATACATGAACAATTTTTGTATACATATAAAATTTAACAAATAATCCCTCACAATAACCATTCTACAACCAAAGTATCAACCTTCCTTGGCGGCAAGCCGCGACTGACCTTCTTTTTGTAATGCTGCTTTTAAGTACAACGATGAGGTATAGATTCACCCTTCTTCATTTTTTTCTGACAAAAAACGAAGCAAAAAACCATTGGGGCTCTGCGAAACGTGCAATTAACGTTGTACATTTAATCATCACTTTCCACGTTCG
>DAOWGG010000104.1 GCA_030637565.1 Candidatus Peregrinibacteria bacterium
CCGAAAACCTTTCAAAAAGGTTTTCGGCCTTTCCCAACAAGTGTTTTCACCTTACAGAAAAGCTCGCTAAACTTCGCAAGCTTCGCAACGCCTGCCACGCCGCCTCAGGTTCTTGCTACGTCCGCTCGTTTCCTTTCAGGCTCACTATTTCTAATAGTTAGGATGTCCGAGTAAGGTTTTTGGAAGCCTTACTCCATCTCCATTGCACTTCCGGCGATGTTTTTCCAGTCGTATGGGAATCGGAAGCACTCTTGAGCTCTTATAATGCTTGCGAAGAAGCTCCAAGGGCTATTTTTAATGTGTATGAATGAATTCCCTTGTTCCTGATTTGGATTGTAGTCTTCGGTGAATTCTTGCTGAGAGATAATAGGTACCACTCCGTACTTCATTGCTATCTCAGCCTCTTTAATACACTCTTCACTATCTGATGGGATTAGGATGATATCTGCAGCGGCGTAGATTTTTCGTTTTTCATCTTCACTATTTTCAGTAATCGCAATTTTTTCACTATTTTTTTCCGCTAGGTCTGTAAAGAGCTTTTGATACTTTGCTGTTCCAATGCTGGTTACCACTACCTCAATCGGTTGTTCGACAATGCCGTTCATTACATCCTTAATCATGTGCAGGTTGTTATTGTCGGTTAGTGGATAAGTAATACATGCCAAAGGAACTTTCTTGCTGAAGTTAAGGCCTACTTCACTGCAAAAAGCTTCTTTATTTTTTATTTTATTCTCAATCGTTTTTTTACTGTATTTTTGGTAAATTTTATTATCGTAAGCCGGGTTGTATTTATTGTCTGGCATAGATTGGTTTGAAATTGCTTTCCAAGTTATCGAATCATTATAGCATATTTTTAGAGGGAAATCTAGGGTAAAATAACCATTTTCTTCTAAAACGTGATAACGTCATAACGTCATAATTTTATTTGCAATGAACGAAGGACATTTTCTTGATAAAAAAACAGGTGAAAGACGCTTTGTAGTTGTTGATGGAAATCATCTGATTCATCGTGCTTTTTATGCCATTCAAAACCCTCTTAGAACTTCAACAGGGGAACAGACGAATGCGATTTATGGGTTTGCGAGCATGCTTTTGAATATTATTGATGCGGAGGAACCGGACTACATTGCGATGACTTTTGATGAAAAGGCACCTACTTTTCGCCACGAAGTGCACGAAGGTTATAAGGCAACTCGTAAAAAAGCACCCGATGAGCTCTATTCTCAAATTCCACGGATTCATGAAATGGTGAAGAATTTTAATATGTCGATTTATTCCGAGGCAGGCTACGAGGCGGACGATATGATGGGAACACTTGCCAAGAAGGCTCAGGAAGAGGGGATTACCTCTTTTATTGTAACGGGGGATATGGATATGCTTCAGCTGGTGAATGAGGATGTTATTGTCGTTTTTCCTCATAAGGGATACAAGGAGCCAACTTTTTATAATGCAGAAGGTGTTTTTAAGAAATATCAGATTCACCCTGATCAGGTGGTGGATTATAAAGCGCTTGTGGGTGATACGGGTGATAATATTAAAGGGGTGGATGGCATTGGGCCTAAGGGAGCCTCTAATTTACTTGGTGAGTACAAAACGCTTGATAGGATTTATGAACACTTGAGTGATATTCCCGAGAAGATGCGCGCTAGGCTTACTAATGGCCGTGAAAGTGCTTTCTTTTCACGTCACTTAGCGGAGATTGTAACCAGCGTGCCTTGTAACTTTAGAAAAGAGGATACGGAGATTGATAAGTTGGATTATCTTGGGTTGCAGAAGTTTTTTGAGGAAATGGAGATGAGGAGTTTAAAGAAGCGTCTTGAAAAGATGGTTCCAGCGGATAAGTTAACTGCGGAAGATCAGATGAGTATTTTTTAGACATGCTATAATGAATCTGTTTTAAAACTGAATGATGGATATTCAATTTATTAATTCAGAGGAGTGGGGGATTGAAAACAGTGGTTTTCAACAATATGTTGAGCGTCTCAAGAAACATGTTCCGAAAACGGAAGGGGTTTTAAATGTAATCTTCGTGAACGATGAGTATATTCAAGCTCTGAACAAGCAGTATCGGGATAAAGACAAGTCGACTGACGTTCTTTCATTCTCTTATATGGAAGAAGGTGAGGATTCTGAGTTGATTGGGGAGATTTACATTAGTATTCCTACTGCAAAAGGGCAGATGGGGGACTTCGGCAATGATTTACACCATGAGCTTTATCGGCTTTTTGTGCATGGCTTCCTTCATATTTTTGGTCATGACCATGAGGAGGATGCGGATTATGAAGTGATGAAGAAGATTGAGGATGAGGTTTTAGGGGGTTGATAAATTGACTTGTTGAATTAGGGCGGCAAGCCGCGACTTGCTTTTGTGATGTGA
>DAOWGG010000089.1 GCA_030637565.1 Candidatus Peregrinibacteria bacterium
AAGTAAAAATAAAAAAAATGAATTTTAAAAAAATATTCCATTCAGCGTTAATTGTTTTTGCGACTCTTTTTGTTTTCCTTGGCTCCACTCGATCTTCCTTTGCAATTGATGTGGTTAGTGAGCGTGTTCAGCTTGAAGCTTTTGGAAGCTTACTCTCATCTCCTATTATTTCTCAAGATCAATCCTTTAATATGATTGGGCTTCAGTTTGATGAGGTTGTTGAGGGGTTGATGGTGAATTTCAATCCTTTTAATGGGGGCGTTTGGGAGGAGGTTGAGGTGCACGATGATGGATTTGGAGCGGAGGCTCTTTTGCTTAGTTCACTGACTCACTCAGTTCAATTTAGAATGCTTAACTCCAGCCAACCCCTTTCCTTTGATGCTGATTTCTTTTTTGTTCCTTCAGAAGAATCTGAGACTGAAAATTACTATGGAGGTCCTGAAATTGCTGCTGTTAATTCAACTGTGATCAGTCGAAAGTCTTGGGGGGCGGATGAGAATTTACGTTACTGGAGTCCGGAAATTGAGGAATTGTTTGAACACTCTGGTAATGATAAGGAATTCGTCGATCCGTGTGGAAGTATGAATACTCAATATTCGATTGAAACTAAACTATCTCGTGTTGTTAACTTTGGACCAAGAGGAGAAGAGTTGGTTTGGTCTTTGGCTTATTCAAAAAATTTAAGAAAAATTATTGTCCATCATACTGATTCAGACTTACATGATATGAATGGAGATCGTCGAATAGATAATCGTGATTATAAGGCGATGGTTCGCGCGATTTATTATTTTCATGCTATTACTCGTGGCTGGGGAGATATTGGTTATAATTACATTATTGACCCTTTGGGAAATGTATATGAAGGACGTTACGGAGGAGATCGTGTTGTTGGTGCCCATGCTCAATGTTATAACAATGGGAGTTTAGGGATTGCGATTATTGGTAATTATGAGGCTAATAATGTTCCTGAGCCTGCAATGAATGCATTGATCGCTCTTATTGCAAAGAAATCGAAGCAGTATGGTATTAGTCCAACGGGGGATTCGACTTTTCGTGGAAAAATACGTCCCAATATCATGGGACATCGGGATGTCCGTCCCACATCATGTCCTGGAAAAAAACTTTATGCTTTGCTTCCAAAAATTCGTACTCGTTCTGATCTTTTGATGCGTAGTGGGGTTTTTAGAGAAACTACCTTATCTACTCAAACGCTTGACTATAATGCAGAGCCGCTCAGCTCACCTTCTGCCATTTCTCTTTCTCCGAATAATCGATCCAAAATTAAGCTTCGATTTAAAAATACGGGGCAAAAAACGTGGGATGCAAATACATGGCTTCATGTGGCATTGAATAATCGTGATGGGGCTAGGGTAGTGCCCATTATTGAAGGGAAGGATTTTGTGGCTGCGGATATGAAAGAAAACCGTGTTTCTCCTGGTGGAACCGCTACTTTTGAGGTTGAGGTTGAATCAGGTTATTTAGCCGGATACCATTCTTTTGAAGTCGCTCCTGTGGTTAATGGGCGCTATAAGGTATCTCGGGCGGCTGTTTATATTCCTATCCAAGTGGAACAGCCTCAACTTGATTACAAGGTAGTTAAAAAAGATTTGCCGAGTGGCGTTATTTTTCAGGGGCAAAATATTAAAGCTAGTATTACGCTTAAAAACACAGGTAATATTAAGTGGGTGAACTATGGAGATCATCCCATTCGTTTGGGGACGGAGGCATTGCGTGATCGACGGAGCTTACTTGTCAAAAAACATACTAGTCGAGTGGCTCATTTATTAGAAAGTGAAGTGCTTCCTGGTCAAAATGGTACTTTTGTTTTTGATCTTGATATTCCATTGAACGTTGAAGGTCGTGTTGTTGAACGATTTACCCCTGTTATTGAGTATGTAAGTTGGCTGGAAGATAAGGGGCTTGGATTTGAAGTGACTGTTCGAAGGCCACGTCATATGGCAAGTATCACTGATAAAACGATTGTTCG
This sequence comes from Candidatus Peregrinibacteria bacterium, assembly GCA_030637565.1. Classification (GTDB taxonomy): domain Bacteria; phylum Patescibacteriota; class Gracilibacteria; order UM-FILTER-43-11; family UM-FILTER-43-11; genus DAOWGG01. The sequence goes on from DAOWGG010000089.1 coordinate 1,988, forward strand.
GAGTATGATTCCAGGTGAGATGAAGAAGGTTGAGCTGACAATGCAGAATAAGGGTGATTTATCTTGGAATCGGGATAATATGAAAATTACTATTTCGGGGCGTGGAATTAATTTGTTTAAACGCTTTCTTTATCCTTCAGAAGAAGTAAAACCTCGCTCTTCGTCTGATTTTAGCTTTTGGATTCAAGCGCCTTATGAACAGGGAAAACATCGTGTTTTTCTAAAGCCTCGATTTAATAGCCTTTCTATTCGTGGTGGAACGGCTCGCTTTATAATCGATGTTCCTGAGCCGAAGCTTCGTGCGCGTATAGTGGCTCAGTCAGATCGAAACATTACCATTCGCCCTGGAGAGGAGGTGGAGGTTGAAGCTCAATTTAAAAATATTAGTAATGTTGTTTGGAGAAAGAAGGGGCCCAATCCTATTTATTTGGCTCCCGCTCGTCCTCAGGATCGTTTGAGTAATTTAAAGAATGCAGATTGGCCGAATGATTATCGTGCTGGAGTTTTGGTAGAAGATGTTGTTCATCCTGGTGAGACCGGCACTTTTCGCTTTAAAGTTAAAACCTATCGACGAGGAAGTTATCGTGAATACTTTCAGCTTGTGATTGAGCGTGTTGGATGGATTGATGCCAGCTTTGTTCGTTGGGATTTTAATGTGACAGGAGATCGTGTGAAACGTTCTGAGAATACTTCTGTAAAAACTATTTCTGTTGTCAAAACAGTTAGCCCTGTTCCTGAGGTAGAAACCAATACGATTGCCGTTGATACAAACCCTTCTCCTGTTCCTCAGGTTCTTGTATCGGAGGTAGTTTCTCCTTCGTCCTTTGAGCAACCTTTTCGAGTGAGGCTTTCTTATGATGATGAGATCTCTAGGATTACAACCAATCGTGATTTTAAGGTTACCGATGGTGATGGTACTGTTTTATTTCAAGTTGGATCTGGACAACCTGTTGAACTTCGACGGGTTTACAATAATGTCCATGTTCAATTGGGCAATACAGTAAAGAACAGTTCCGTTGTAAGGATTGTTCCTGATTCTGATGGCGTTGTTGAAATCTTAAGCATGGAACGTCGTCCTTCTTGGAACACTAGCCTGAATGACAATCGGTTCAGAGGAATTGTTGAGGTACGTCCAGTTAATGGAGAGACAGCCTATATCAATGAGCTTCTTTTGGAGGATTATTTGAAAGGCTTGGCGGAAGTTTCTAACGGAGAGTTATCTGAAAAACAAAAGGCAATTGCGGTTCTCGCTCGCACGTATGCTCGTTTCTATATGAGTGATAAAAACCGTAAATTCCCAGGCCTCCCTTATGATGGTAGTGATGACCCTTCTGTCTTTCAGCGTTATTTGGGTTATGGGGTTGAGATTCGATCTCCTAATTTTGTTTCAGCTGCCGCTAAAACCAGAGATCATGTGGTCACCTACCAAGGAAAGCTCATAAAGACTCCTTATTTTAGTCAGAGCGATGGAAAAACTAGGTCTGCGAACCAAGTGTGGGGATGGGTTGATACTCCTTATTTGCAGGCAGTGAATGATCCTTATTGTGAAGGGCTTGTAAGGCGTGGTCATGGAGTGGGAATGAGCGGTTGTGGAGCAAAAGGGATGGCGAAAGCAGGAAAAACTTTTGAAGAGATAATAAAATATTATTATCAGGGGGTCCAAATCGAAGATTTGGATTTCTGATTTGAGATTTGAGATTTCTGATTTAAAATTGTGATTCAGAAATCATAATTCAGAAATCATAAATGATTTTATGTATCGATACATCAACGGAACTTTCAGGTGTTTGTGTGACGGATGGAAATCGATCTAATTACCTTTCTTTTGATGCTCGTCATGCTTCAGAAGGTGTTTTGGAGGCAATTGATTCTGTTATTCAGAAGGCAGGTGTTGAATTAAACGACTTAAAAGGAGTTTTAGTCATTAAGGGCCCGGGTAGCTTTACTGGCTTGCGTGTTGGGATTGCGGTGGCGAATCAGTTTGCTCATCAATTGAATATTCCGATTGTTGGCATTCGGACTGAGGAATTTTATCAGAACCTGACTGATGAATCTGATTTTTTCTATCTTCAAACCATGAATCGAGATCAAGTTTATATGGTTGGTTTGGATTCATTTCAATCTGAATTTCCTCCTCAGATTGTTTCAGTTTCAGAATGTCACCATGAATTAAGCTCCTTAGCCGGTGTTCAGTGGCTGGGGCAGCTTTCAGAGGCTCATTTGGATCAATTTGAAGGCATTAATCGAACAAAAGATCTCATTTCACCTGATCTAATGTGGAACCGATTGGTTGAGGCAACTAAGTTTACCGAAAGAGAATCTTATGATTTAGTGGAGCCTTTTTATGGGAAGGATCCGACGATTACTAAGGGGAAGAAATAAATTTTTTCTTTAAATTACAATAATTACTATATTTACTGTATTGTGTGTTTGTGTAGAAATTATAGTAATTTTTTGAGTTTTGGGATGATTTTCTTCGCCTGTCGGTACCCTTCATCAATCATTCCTTTTGCCTTGTGGAAATCAAAGACTCCTGCGGAACCTAAATTGGGCTGGATGAGAAAGTCTGGCTTATGATTTAATAGGTTTTTTTGGGTCAGCTGATCCTGCATGAGGAAAATTGAATTTTCAACCACATCAATAATATT
>DAOWGG010000042.1 GCA_030637565.1 Candidatus Peregrinibacteria bacterium
AATGGTGCCCGATGTTGAGTTTATTGTTGCTCATGGGCAACTTCCGCCCGCAGAACTGGAACGGCGTATTGTTGAATTTAAGGAGGGGCGAGCGCAGGTTTTGGTTTCATCTACCATTATTGAAAATGGAATTGATCTACCCAATGCGAATACGTTGATTGTGGACGATGCGGAGAATTTTGGATTGGCACAGCTGTATCAGTTGCGTGGTCGTATTGGGCGTGGAAAAACGCAGGCTTACGCTTACTTTTTATATCAAGCACGTCAGTTACGATTGGATGCTAAAAAACGATTGCGAGCGATTGTAGATGCGAGCGAATTGGGGTCTGGTTTTCAGATCGCGATGCGTGATTTAGAAATTCGTGGAGCGGGTGATGTTTTAGGAATTAGTCAGCATGGTTCAATGCGTGTGGTGGGTGTGAATCACTTTTTGCGCATGCTTAATAAAACCATTGAGGAAATGCAAAGTGGTGTTTTGGTTAGTGATAAAGATGAGAAACCAGATGTTTCTATCGAGTTGCCACTTGAAGCGTACATTCCTGATAAATATATTCCCGACACAAAAGATAAGATTAATGTGTATCAAAAGCTATCATCGGTTGATAATTTGGCGCTTTTGGAAGAATTCCGCGAGGATTTAATTGCTGAATATGGACATTTTCATAAGCAGGTTAGTAATTTATTTCAAATCCTTCAAATTAAAATTTTGGCTAAAACCGCTGCTATTGTTAATGTGAAAGCGCTTACATTGGGGAGTGGTGGTAAGCAGATTATTTTACAGCTTGGGCCCTCAGTTACAGCGGAGCCAATTGTGAATCTTTTAAAACATAATCCTAAATGGGTTATTAGTGGGGATCGCCTTAAGATCGACATTAAAGACCTTGGATTTAATTGGGCTGAAGGGCTAAAGAACAGCATTGAACACCTTATTGTACAAACTAAAGAATCTAAGAATAAATAATGAAAAAAAATCTTTTTAAATTATGGTTACGCATTAAGCATGAAAAACTGGCCTTACAAAAAGAACCAAGACGTGTTTTGATGTGGTTAAAGTGGCTTCTTTTGTTGGCAGTGGGTGGGGCTACACTTATTGTTGCTGTTTTAATTTTAGTGGTTTTTCCCAACCTTCCTGATATCGACAATATTCAAAATTTGGTGGCCGCTCAATCGAGTGAAATTTATGATCGTGAGGGGAATTTATTGTACACGCTTCATGGTGAAGAGAACCGAGAGGTGATTGACTTAGATACAATCCCCTTTCATTCGGCGCAAGCGGTAATGGCAATTGAAGACGATCAATTTTATGAACATAGTGGAGTTGATTTCTTGGCGATTATGAAGGCGGTTTGCGGTGAGTTGCATATTTGTTCTGGCGCTCGTGGTGGGTCAACCATAACTCAACAATTTATTAAAAATGCGTTTTTAAGTTCCGAGCGAACTTATTCTCGTAAGGCAAAAGAAATTATTTTAGCGCTTCAATTAGAAAGCCGATTTGATAAAGATGAGATTTTGGAAATGTATCTCAATCGTATTCCTTATGGGTCTAGTATTTATGGGATTGAACGAGCGTCGAACGCGTTTTTTGGTAAACCAGCCAGTGAGCTGACATTGGCCGAATCAGCCGTTCTTGCTTCTATTCCAAAAGCGCCTACTTTTTATAGCCCTTATGGGAACAATAAGCATGTGTCTGTTAATTTGGATGAAGACGAAATTATCAAAATGGACATTCGTTCCGAGCAGGATTTGGTTGATGTGAATCCTGATTTTATTGATAAGGGTCTTTTGGGAAAGACTTATCATTATGGAGATTGTGCATCAGAATCTGACGAAGAGGATGAGGACGAATCCATCGAAGATGAGATTGAAAACACGTCTTCTGGTGAGTGCCGTGAGATTTATGTAAAAGGTCGTATCGATTTTGTGTTAGGTCGTATGCGCGGCCTTGAATATATTACCGAAGAAGAATACGAAGAGGCGATTGCATTGGCTGAACACATTGAGTTCAATCCATTTATTGAAGAGATTAAGGCGCCCCATTTTGTGATGTATGTTCGACAATTTTTAGAAGAAAAATATGGGAAGGAGCAAATTGAACAAGGGGGGTTAAAGGTGATTACAACCATCGACCCAAAAATGCAGGAGGCAGCCGAGACAGCGGTTGAAACTTACGCCGAACAAAACTTTGAGCGTTACGATGCGAGCAATGCGAGTTTGGTGGCAACCGATCCAAATAATGGTCAAATTTTAGCGATGGTGGGTTCTGTGGATTATTGGAACGATGAAATTGATGGGAAGGTGAATGTGGCGCTTCGACAACGACTTCCCGGTTCTTCATTTAAGCCAATTGTCTATGCCGCTGCCTTTTTACAAGGTTATGCACCGAGCACTGTTTTGTATGATGTAAAAACCAAGTTTGGTTCGTGGTATGAGCCAGAAAATTACGATGGTGAATATCGTGGCCCTGTTCCAATGCGTCAGGCGCTTGCTCATTCTTTGAATGTTCCTGCAGTTAAGGCGGGTTATTTAGCAGGAATTCCAAACGTGATTGATTTGGCACGAAAAATGGGGGTTCAATTGAATCAACCCGATGATTGGTATGGTCTCTCGCTTGCGTTGGGAGCTGGTGAAGCGCGTTTGTTGGACATGGTGGGGGCTTATGGCATTTTTGCAAACGGAGGATATAAAATGGACCCTGTTTCCATTCTAAAAATTGAAGATCGAAATGGAAATATTCTTGAGGAATATCAAAAACCTAAAAACAAAACCTTAATCTTAGATCCTCAGGTGGCCTATTTAGTGAATGATATTTTGAGTGACGTAGAAGCTCGTCCGGAAGGATGGTGGCGACAGACATTGAGTGTTCCTGGTCAGGTGAATGGGGCGAAGACAGGAACTTCTAACAAAGAAAAAAAGATGTCCAATGGTGAAATGGAGAACATTCCATTTGATACGTGGACCGTTGGTTATACGCGTCGTGTTGCGGCGGGAGTTTGGGCTGGCAATAATGATGGATCTTACTTGAGTTTTAGGGCGAGTGGTTTGGATACGGCGGGGCAAATATGGCACGATTTTATGGTGGCAGCGACCGAGGAGCATCCTCGTGAAAAATTTGAACGACCCGAAGGAATCAAATGGGTTAAGATCTCTGAAAAAACCGGAAAGCTTCCCTCTGAACACACACCAGAAGAGGTGACTAAAACAGGTGTGTTTGCTAGCTTTTCGGTTCCGCGAGAATATGACACGTCTTATCGTTTAGTGGATATCGATAAAGTATCTGGTAAATTGGCAACCGAATGGACACCAGAAGCGGCGATTGAAGAAACAGCGTTTTTTGAGCACCATGCTATTGTTCCCGACAACACAAATTGGGAGGACGCTGTACGACAATGGGCGAAAGAAAAAGATGAAGATGAGCCAATTCCAACTGAATACGATGATGTTCACACGGGAGCCAGCATGGCGGCAAAACCGGATATTCGCATTATGTATCCTAAAAGTAGGGCAACCGTTAGCGCACCTTACATTGGGGTTTGGCCCAAAATTGACGCCAAGGTTGGTGTGAATTATGTGGAATATTATTGGGATGGTGAGTTGGTTGATACCGCTTCACAGTCCCCTTTCAAGGGTACGATTAAAATTTCCAAACGCGGTTCCAAAAAGGGTTCCAGCCATACTATTAAAGCAATTGTTTACGACTCTTTGTATCGATCTAGCCAGTCTTCTGTTCAGGTAAAAATTGGAGACGATAATGTGGCTCCTATGGTTGATTTTGCTTATCCAGGTGATGGTGCAAAGTTGGATGCTAATACATCGATGACAGCGATGGTGAACGCTTTTGATCCGAATGGAGATATTAATAAGGTTGAGTACTACATGGATGGTGAGTTGATGTATACCGTTCGAAGTGCACCTTATGCGTGGCAATTTACAGTGCCGCAATTGATTGGTGATCACAGATTAAAAGCAGTGGCTTATGACCATGCGAGGAATAAAACATCGACTCAAATTGAGATTGTATCCAAAGAACCAAAGACAGTTGTTACCAGTGGAGGTTCACGAATTCTCGAACCTTATCGAAATGAATCTTTCCACACAGGTGAGCGAATTTTGGTTCAAGCGGCATTGAATACCGAAGCTCAAAACGACCTGAAAGAATTGGTGGTTTTGGCGAAACAAAAGGGTAAAAAGTCGATTGAAATTGCTAAGGTGGCGAGTGAAGAAGGTGAAGGTGGTGCTTATATTTATACTTTTATTTGGGATTCCGCGCCTGCTGGAACTTATGAATTGTCGATGAAAATTACTTTGCAAAATGGCAAGATTCGATTCAGTCAGCGTATACCAATCGTTGTTCGGTAACGTTTGCGTATATACGATGTTTGGTGTTGTTGCGCTGATTTTTCTACCTTAAGCTAAAGTTATTACACTTCTCCCCAGAACGAGTCTCGCCCACAAGAAATGATGAGAAAAGGAAATAGTCACCATCTTCCTTTGGTCCACGATATTCCGTACCAAAATAATAACAATAATTCTGCTTCCAGTTAACTAGATCACTGCTTTTAACAATCTTTGCTAAACCTTCACCACTTCCTGCCCCATTCTGATCGACGATGCTAACATACAAAGCTTTTTGATCGATCCATATGGCATATGGATTATTTTTATTAGTAGATTCTTTATCCTCAATAGTAAATACTTTTTTCCATTCTTTATTGGTTGTATCTGCAGCAATAAGACCTGAAAAATTAGCCTTAAATCCTTCTGGCAAATTCATAGGCACATTCATTGAAGGTTTTCGAACAAGGGCGAAAAAGACATCATCAATGATGTAATACTTATCAATCTGAGCGTCATGAATTCCAGCAGGAAGTTCATATGATGGCTTTTTTGTAACTTCTAATTTATGATTCCCGCTATTAAGAATTTCACGAACCTTGTTTAATAAATTATTATCTTTTAAGGCTGTCGTATAAGAAGTAGCATCAGAGACTGGTGTATCACCAATTAGCTTCCTCCCTTTTTCAGTTTTAGCTTCTTCTTGAGCTTGTTCTGTATTTTCTTTACTTTCATCTAAGTTTACATTCAATGTGCATGCAGTTGTAAAAAGAGTGATAAAAGAAAGTGTAATAGCTTTTAGCAATAGAGATTTCATAGATTATATTTTAGAAATATAGCGTAGTTGACTTTACGTTATAGTGCCTGTTAGCAGTTGTAACAATAAATTGAGCCTTGATTTATAATTATTTTAGGCTATTTATCCTCTTGTGCTAAATGGATGGTAAGCTTTGCCATCTGTTCACCAAAATAATGTAGCTCTTCAGGCTTATGCTTTTTAGAGGCCTGAATCAACAAGTCATAGAATAATTTATGATTATTTCCCATATTGGCCTTAATCATTTTATCGGAGAACTCTCTGTCAATTACTCGCGATTGAATAATTTGAGTTATTAAAACCTGAAAAGCCAGCCCATATTCATCTTTTGAAACGCCAGCTTGAAAAATTGTATCTGCCATTTCATGAGCCCCTTCGCCTGAATTCATTAAGCCATAGCCATTTCCACCTAATTCATGCAGGTTGGAATTGTCTTTGTTTCTATAGCCCGAACTTGGAAGTATAAATTCCGACATTCCAATATTTCCCTTATCATTAATAGCGTCATTACCCCACGTTGAAACACCATCAAATCCATGAAGCATCGCATGCATCGCTTCGTGAAAAAAACAAGCATTCAGATATTCAGTTAATGCCTTTTTACTTTTTAAGAAATTATTGGCATTACCTTGCATTTGATAATTTTCAGGCAAGTGATTACTTTGAACTGTTATATATTCCCCAACTTCTTCATAGCTGGCAGCAGAGTGAACCGTGGCAGGACTATTTACATAGCTGTTCACCTCTTGTTGATTTTTCAGGACAACAATCGGAATTTCTTTTGATTGGCCTTTGTATTCTAAGGTTAAATCCTTAAAAGCATCTACTTCATAAAAAGCAACGTTGGCCAAACTGCGCGACGTATTGTTTTGCCATAAAAAATGACCACGCGGTATTAAATAGCGATTTATTCTGTGGGTCAGCCTTATTGATTCCGGTGAACCAAAAATAAGCTTTGAGGCGGAATGGTCATTTGTCATTGAAACGTAATGCCGAACAAGCTCATGGTAAAACTTCGAAATTAAACCCATGCGCATAAAAGGATTTTGAGTCATTTCTACTTTTTGAAAAATATCCTGCTTAAGGGCTAAAAACTTCTTATAAAATTCATCAATTCGTTCCTGATCGATTTCTACATCATCAGGCTTAAAGAAGTCTTTATGTTTTTCACTGGGCCAATCTGAATACTCATCACCAATTTCAACCTTGGGTAAAACAATTTTCGAAGCCCACTCATTATATTCGGGCATTCTTTCGATTTTAGGCCTAACGGCAGGGGTCTTAGGCGCTGTAACCTTTGGGGTTTGCTTTTCGGGAGGTGTGGGATGGTCGTCGTTTTTTAAAACATTATAGCCAATTAAGCCCGCTATCACAGCAGCCGTACCTCCAATTGTTGCTATTTTGCGACGGGTATGATTTGCAACAGCCACTTCGGGCTTTTTAGTAACTTTCTTAGGTCTATTGGATGGTCTATTCTTTGGCCTATTATTTCGCCTTCTTTTAGACATAGTGGTTTATTATACACATTTTTTATACTACGTCAATCACCATACCTACATTTATTAAAAGTAGCCTAAAATAATTAATCTAAATAGAAAAAATTTAT
>DAOWGG010000015.1 GCA_030637565.1 Candidatus Peregrinibacteria bacterium
CAATATCACGATAAAACCAAAGAAGCGATTCATGAATTGGCCCATTTAATCGATGGTATCAGCCGTGAGCGAGTGGCGGATGAAGTGACTAAAATGCTCTTGAATCCACATCGTGCACATAGCATGCGAGAGTTGGATGATTTGGGGATTCTAGAGCGAATTTTGCCAGAAATTACGGCTTGTAAAGGGGTCACTCAACCCTATCAGTACCACCAAGAAGGCGATGTGTTTACTCATATATTAAAAGCACTTCACGACATGCCGAATGAATTTGCTAGTAAAGAATTGGTCTGGGCAGTGCTTTTGCATGATATTGCTAAACCTTCTACTTTTGAAGAGAGGGCAGACCGTGTTCATTTTGATGGTCATGCGGATCTTTCGGGTAAAATGGCTCAATCTGTTTTGCGACGTCTTAAATTCAGTCGTCAGGAAATCAATAAAATCACGTGGCTTATTGAGCACCATATGACCGTTGGATTCATCCCTACGATGCGTCGAGCTCATCAGGTGGCTCTTTTTTGGCATCCGTGGTTTGAAGACCTTATGCGGCTTCATTATTGCGATGAGCATGGCACTCATCCCATCGATTTATCGCTTTATGAGGAGAATATGCGGCTTTATGAAGAGTTTAAGAGCGAACCGCTTTTAGAAGATCATTTTAAGCCACTTTTGAGTGGGCATGATTTACAGCAGCAGTTTAAGCTTAAACCAGGGCCTCAATTAAAAAGCATCCTTCAGTCGCTTCGTGAGGCTCAAATTGAAGGAGTGGTTAAAAACCTTGAAGAAGCGGTAAAATTTGTGGAGGGGTATCTCTCTTAATTTCCAAAGAATATCGAAACATTATAATTTCAAAATTTTGAATTATTTTTTTTGTTCCTGATTCCATTTGCTGAATGATTTCACGGCAATTTCTGCTTTATCGATTTCCTCTTGTTCAAGAAAAAAGTCAATCAGAGCCATATATGCTTTAAAAGATGGGCGTGCTCGAACTGATTTTATGAGGTTAGCTGCCTCTTCATCAAGGCTATCGGGTAATTCAACTTCTGCTTCTGTTGACTCAGGTCTTTCGTTTCCCCAGTTGAATTGAGTAATGATGGTGTCTCGACGGTCTTTTTCCATGAGAGGGTTTTTAAAATGGGAGCTTATTGTAATCTATTTTATTCTTTTTGTCAACTAGTGGGCTGACGGGTTAATTTATGATATTCTGAAACCTCCTAAAATACTCTCTATTATTCATGTCTGAAAAACCCTTTGTTCATCTTCATGTTCATTCTTATTACTCCCTTTTAGATGGTTTGGGTAAGCCAGGGGCGTATGCCAAAAAGGCCAAAGAACAAGGTAGTACTGCGGTGGCACTAACCGATCATGGGGTGATGCATGGGCATATTGAATTCTACAAAGCTTGCAAAGAGATTGGTGTTAAGCCGATTATTGGTTGTGAGGTTTATATCGCCTTCAATAAACTCACCGATAAACGGCATCAAATCGATACTAAGCGTACTCATTGCACACTTTTGGCTGAAACGCAGGAGGGTTATGAGAACCTTTTAAAGATGACCACTGTCGCTCATTTGGAAGGGTATTATTATAAGGCTCGTGTGGATTGGAACCTTTTAAAGAAGCATTCTAAGGGGATTATTGCCCTTTCTGGCTGTTTAAATGGTGATCTTCCGGGAGCGATTCTAAATCAAGATGATAGTAAGATCCGTGAGCTTATCGAGCGGTTTCAGGGTACATTTGGGAAGGAAAACTTTTACCTTGAATTGCAAAGTCACCCAACCCTTCCTCAGCAGGATGTGGTGAATAATAAATTAATCGAACTTCATAAAGAACTCAATATTCCTGTGGTTGCGACCACGGATTGCCATTATGTTGAGAGGGATGATAATGAGGCGCAAGATATTATGCTTTGCATTCAAACGGCTAGAAATTTAGATGATGTAGGTCGTATGTCGATGATGAATTCAGATTATTCTATGCGTAGTCCAGAAGAAATGTGGGAAGCTTTTGGACATATCCCTGAAGCGCTTGAAAATACGGTTAAAATTGCCGAACGATGCAATGTTGATTTCGAATTTGGAAAGTACCTTATTCCAGCGTTTCCTGTTCCGAATGAGGGGGATCCTGCTCTTTACTTGAGAGAGCTTTGTTATCAGGGGCTTATTAAAAAATATTCACTTAAAACATCCATTGAATCTTTAATGGCTGATGACGTAAGTACTCTTCCTGAGTTTGAACAGGAGCTTGCGGAGCGTTTGAATTATGAGCTGAAGATCATTACCGATATGGGGTTTGTGGGCTACTTTTTGATTGTATGGGATTTTGTGAAATGGGCGAAGGATCAAAACATTGTGGTGGGGCCGGGTCGTGGTTCGGCAGCAGGTGCTTTGGTTGCTTATACGCTCGATATTACAGAGATTGACCCCCTTGAATATAAGCTTCTCTTCGAACGATTTTTGAATCCTGCCCGTATCTCCATGCCCGATATTGATTTGGATTTTGCGGACAACCGACGTGATGAAGTGATTGATTACGTTGCCCAAAAATATGGTCGCGATCGGGTGGCTCAAATTTGCACTTTTGGAAC
>DAOWGG010000119.1 GCA_030637565.1 Candidatus Peregrinibacteria bacterium
CGAATGAATAAAATTCCGATCAAGCCAAAAAGTAACATAATGAAGCTGAACAGCTGTCCAAGTGTGAAGTAAGTGAAAATAAAACCAACCTGTTCATCAGGAGCACGCCAGAATTCAATAATCGTTCTAAGTAACCCGTAGAAGAAGAGGTAGCTGAAAAGCAGAATCCCTTTTTTTGGTTTTTTGGTGAAAATAAACAGCAGCACTCCAAAGAGTAAAAAAGAAGAAAAGGATTGAAAAAGTTGCGACGGATACCGAAGAATTCCATCGCCAAAATCGACCCCCATCCATTCAAACTTGGAGTTACTAACCGGTCGCCCAACCAGCTCACGATTCACAAAATTGGCCAGCCGCGTAAAGGTCAGCGCTAAAGCACCTGGGATCACTGTGATGTCCGCTAGGTCAAAGAATTTGATTTTATGTTTTTTACAGAAAAACCAGCCCACAATCATCGAGGCAATCATTCCGCCGTGAAACGACATACCTCCTTCCCAAACAGCCAAAATTTTGGCAGGATTTTGAATGAAGTAAGACAGGTTATAAAACAGCACGTATCCTAGTCGTCCGCCGACAATCACCCCCAGTAAGAACACCCAAAAGGCCAAATCAAAAATCTGATCGGTATTTTTAAATACTTTTCGTTTTTTATTGAGCCAGTTTAAAATCCAAATGCCCACTAGTAATCCAACTCCATAACTAATACCGTACCAATGAACCGCCAAAGGGCCAATTTTGAAAGCGACAGGATCTAACATAATTTAATTTTAAATTTTCAAACTTCGTTATTTCATTGTATCGTTATCGCGTTATTACGTCTATTTGTTATGAAAATTCTCGGAATCGAAACATCGTGTGATGAAACAGCGGCGGCGGTTGTCGAAAATGGAACGAAAGTGTTAAGTAATGTCATCGCTTCATCCGTGGATCTACACGCTAAAACAGGGGGTGTCGTACCCGAAGTAGCGGCCCGTGAACACATTCGTCAAATTTCTCCAGTGATTGATCAGGCACTTAAAGAAGCATCGGTTGAATGGTCCGACATTGACGCCATTGCAGTCACGCATGCGCCAGGTCTCATGTCATCACTTTTAGTGGGGGTGAATACGGCTCAGTCACTCGCTTACATTCACAAGAAACCACTCATTCCTGTTCATCACATTGCAGGGCACATATACGCTAATTTTTTAGAAAAAAAAGAAGAACCTCAATTCCCAATCCTCATCCTAACCGTATCTGGCGGGCATAATGAGCTAGTCTTAATGAAGGGGCATTTCGATTTTGAGGTAATCGGGGAAACACTCGACGACGCCGCGGGCGAAGCGTTTGATAAAGTTGCTCGAATGCTCGACATTGGATTCCCAGGGGGCCCAATCATCAGCAAGCTGGCAGAAAAAGGAAGCCCGAACGCTTTTGATTTTCCACGAGCTCGATTAAATAAAGACAACCAATATAACTTCTCATTTTCAGGCTTGAAAACCGCCGTAAAACAAGAGATTCATCGTCATGCAGAATTAACCGACACTGTAATTGCCGACATTGCCGCCAGTTTTCAAATGGCCGTTGTCGATGTGTTGTCCGAAAAGCTCATCAAAGCCGCCGACGATTTTGACGTAAAAGAAATTCATTTGGCAGGTGGAGTATCAGCCAATCGATTACTTCGAAAAATGACGACCGAGAGAATCGATCAATCCATCAAATTATTTTACCCTGAAAATCTCATTTATTGCACCGATAACGCTGCCATGGTCGCAGGAGCCGCCTATTTTTCACACCAAAAAAACCCAGTAAAAGCCGATCAATGGAAGCGGGTTGAGGCTCACTCTCAGCTTTCATTAAGCTAAGCGTACAACTAGTATTTATATGGAAATATGAATACTTCACATAAATACTAGTTGTACGCAATTCAAAAAATATTTTTCTAATAATTAGGAACTTTTGATAGGCTTTTTAAATACAAGGGGAATAAATTTGTTTTAATTATTCATAACAAGGGGTAAAATCTAGATATCCTCTTTGCGAATTTAATGGGGATAAATTAATAATTTACAAAAAATATGCATAGAATCACCAAGGTTAAAATTGACGGCTTCTGGTCTGATAAAACCGTTAACTTTGAATTAAACAAAGATATAAATTTTTTAATTGGAGTAAATGGATCAGGGAAAACAACTATTATCAATCTAATCGCAGCAACACTCAATGCTGACTTTTCCACATTAGATA
>DAOWGG010000141.1 GCA_030637565.1 Candidatus Peregrinibacteria bacterium
TGAATACGATGATTTAACTGAAGATTTTGACCGCAATCTTACGACCATCCAGAATGTTTTGGATTCCTTCCGCTTCAAAGGAAAAACCACGACTGAAACCATGATTTCTTCTTATGGGAATTTAGGCTTCACTTTCAAAGATATTCAATTTCACCGCTATGCCCTTTCGATTAGTGAACTGGCTGAAAAAGGGATTATTGGGGGTTACAGTGATGGAACTTTTCGGCCTGAAGCATCTGTGAACCGTGTTGAAGCTCTTAAAATGATCTTGGAAAGTAAGAATCATCTTGAAAAAGAAAAGGGCTCTAAAGAAGTGATTGATTTTGAAAAATACATTGAACAAGCTGCTGCATTACTAGATGTAAAAAGCGGTGATTGGTTTGAAAAGTACGTTGGCTATTCTCTTGAAAAAGATATTATTGAAGGCTATGGAGACAAAACCCTTCGCCCCAATCAAGCGGTTACTTTGGCTGAAGCAATGAAGCTGATGCTTAATGTTTATGAAATTCCTGTTTGGGATGGTGTGACGAATCCTTGGTATAAAAAATACATGGAAAAAGGTTTTGAATTGCACCTGATCCCTTATGGAATGTATGATTCAAACCAACGCCTCACCCGTGCTGAATTAGCCCACTTGGTGAATACCGTTTATGGGCAAGCGAAATAACATTTCTGATCTCAGATCTCAGATTTCTGATCTCATTGGAAGCTGATCATCAAATATTACACAATTAGATTATGAATAAACATCTCATACAACTCAAAATCCTTCAGATCGTGGTCGATGGACTGCTTATTTTAGGGGCTTTTGCTCTCGCCTATCTTCTACGTATTGGCTTTTATTCTTCCACTGATTTTCCGTTTAATCAGTATATTCTAATCGGGCTAATCACCACACCAATTACACTGTTTTTTATGTTTTTTGCTCGCACATACAAACTTTCTCAGCAGGTGATGAGCGTGCGTCATATGCAGCGAATTGCCTTTGTGGCGATTGAAAATGTGGCGGTTTTTATGGTGCTTTACTACTTTGCTTTCCGAAACTTCTTCTCTCGCCTGATTTTGGTTTATATTTTCCTTCTGACTTTCCTATTTGTTTATTTTTGGCATCGGATTTTCCGATGGATCTTGGCCAAAAGCGCTGAACGGGAAGTCGGGGTTTATCGGACATTGATTATTGGTGCGAACCGACCCGCCGAAGAGATCATTAAACACCTTTTAAAAACCAAATCTCATATTAAACCTGTTGCGATTATTGATGCGTTTGGGAGCGGAAAAAGTGTGATCGCCGGCGTGCCTGTCGTTGGGAAGATGAATGTTTTTGAGCGTGCGATCGCTCAGCATGACATTGACCACATTCTTCAAGTCGATCACCACGAACAGACATTGAATATCATTAATTATGCCCTCAGCAACAACATTAAATACATTATGCCTCCAGAGCTTTTGGGTATTTTTCAGGGGCATCAAATGTTGGAAGAAATTGAAGGACAGCCATTTTTGAAAGTTTATCGGAACAAAAAATGGTGGGACAGAATTTGGTAAAAAAACCGCTTAAAACTACATAAGTATGAAGTGCATTATTTTGGCTGGCGGTTTCGCGACGAGGCTCTGGCCACTCACAGAAAACAAGGCAAAGCCCCTCCTTCACCTGAAGGACAAGCCACTCATCTCTCATATTATTGAGGGACTTCCTCGTGATGTAGAGGTGATTGTTTCGACCAATGCTGTTTTTGAAGATGAATTTAGGAAATGGTCTCAAAATTACCCTGATCGACCCATTACCATTTTTGTTGAAGACAGCATTGAAGACGACTTTAAGAAGGGGGCCTTGGGGGCGACTGCAATGGTTATTCAGCAAATGAAGATAAATGAAGATCTACTCTTGATTGCGGGAGACAATTACTTTGGTTTTGAAATGTCGAAGTTCATTGATTATTACAAAGGAGACCCTCTTTTGGCTGCTTACGATATTGGTGATTTGGATGCCGCTCGTAAATTTGGAGTGGTGGTTAAGCGCGAGGGACGCGTGGTGGAATTCCAGGAGAAACCTCAAAACCCTAAAAGCACTTTAGTGAGTACTGGTTGCTATATTTTCCCTCAAAAACATTTGCAGGACATTATTACGTATGCCAAGAAAAAAAATGATGATTTGGGAGGTATTTTTGAATATTTGTTACAAAAAAATGCCCCAATTGACGCTTTTGCCTTCAATGAAAAATGGTTTGATGTCGGCTCTTTCAATGGCTATTTAAATGCCAATGAATCACTTTTAGATGGACAGGTAATTCGAAATCAGCCCGTGAAAGAAGTTGGCAATAAATTTAAAGGGGGTGTTTATTTGGGGCAAAACACGACCATTGAGAACTCAACCCTTGAAAACACGGTTATTTTGGATGGATGTATGGTTGAGAATTGTGTGATGCGCAACTGCATTGTGGACGAAAATTGTACTCTGAAAAACATCGATTTGAGCCATAAAATGATTCGACAAGGGAGTGTAATTGAGAAGTAGATAAATCCCCCTCAAAATAAATTGCATCTCTCCCCCGTTTCCGCTAAACTATTTGCGCTTAGTTTTGGTTTTATGATACAAGCATAACCCTGACTTAATTTATTCTTAATTTCTCAACACAATGTCTGCTCGATTTTCGAAAGGTTTAATCACTATTTTAGTCGCCAGTGTTTTAATGGCGATTGTTGCTTTACCCGACTCTATTAAATCCAATTGGCCGGATAATGGATTCGTCAATTTTTTCAAGAATCCTAAAATCACTTTAGGGCTTGACCTTCAAGGGGGAACTCAGTTGGATTACCGCATTGATTTGCGTAATGCTTACGCTAAAAATGAAGATGAAGACGCTAACAATGATGTGCGTATCAACGACATTGTTGAGGGGGTACGCGCTACCTTAGAACGTCGTGTGAATGGATTGGGAGTTTCTGAGCCACAAATTTACCTCTCTAATGTTGCTGGTGAACAGCACATTATTGTTGAATTAGCGGGAATTAAGGATGTAAATGAAGCAAAGGCAGTTGTAGGAAAGACTATTCAGCTTGAATTCAAAGAAAAAAAGACAGAAATTGATGCCGATGAGAAGGAGGTGATTCAGACTCAAGCGAATGATGTTTTGAAGCAAGTTTTAAGTGCTGATGCAGACTTTACCTCAATTGGAAATAGTGTTTATACCAGTGATCAAAAAGTGGATTTTCGGCAAGATCAAACTCGTTTTGAAACACTTCTTCCTGCTCACTATAAAGACTTATTCACAAAAACTTTAAAGCCTGGGCAAACCCACCGATCTTTAGTGGAGGGTTCTGATGGCTACGTTGTGAGCGGAGGGGGTCAATTGACTGAAAAGAAGGGGCTTTATATTGTCCAACTTATTAGCAAGGAGCTAAATGAGCGAACCAAAACAGAGACTGCTACCTTTGAGGATGTTGTTAAGGAAGCGGGCGCTACTGTTGAATCTTTGAAGGGGCAGAAATTTGAAAATTTTGAAGAAGATGAAACCCTTGCTCTAACAATGATGATTGAAGACGGCAAAAATCGAACGGATATTCTTGAAATTGGAGATGAATTTAGGGTTTATAATATGGTGAATAAAACTGGAGGAGAGGATGAGATGCAGGCCAGCCATATTCTCATTGCTTATCAAGGGGCTGAGCGTGCTAATCCGGAGGTAACTCGTAGCAAAGAGGAGGCTTTTGAGGAGGCAGAAAAAATTCTTTCTGAAGCCACTTCTGAGAACTTCGCCGACTTAGCTCGTGAAAATTCTGATGGTCCTTCCGGTGTTAAGGGAGGTGACCTTGGCTTCTTTGGACGCGGTCAAATGACACCAGTCTTTGAAGACACTGCTTTCTCACTTGAAAAAGGAGATATTTCTGAGGTTGTTGAAACAGAGTTTGGCTTTCATATTATCCAAGCCACTGATCAACGTGGTTCTGAAGCTAGTTATGACTTAAACCGCCTGAGAGTTAAAAGCTCACCTGAAATGCGTACTCAGCTTGAGACGGTGATTGAAAAAATGAGTGGCTATGAAGTAACTGTTGAAGAAAATGAATATACTTTTAATGAAATCTTCTTCGATCTCACTCCTGATCCATGGAAACCAACTGGATTGGATGGAGCTCACTTTAAATATGCCACCGTTACCTATGGTCAACTGGGTGCCCCTGAAGTAAGCATTCAATTTGATAGCGAAGGAGCTGATATGTTTGAAGACATAACCGAGCGCTTAGTGAATCAGCAATTGGCTATTTTTGTGGGAGGTCAATTGATCTCTTCACCGAATGTGAATCAAAAGATTTCTGGAGGAAGTGCGGTTATTACTGGGAACTTTACCGTTCCAGAAGCACTCCAGCTATCGACTGATTTGAATACGGGTGCTATTGATGCCCCTGTTATTCTCTCTGGACAATATACCATCAGCGCCACCTTGGGTGAAAATGCTTTAAAGCTCTCTTTATTCGCTGGACTGATTGGATTGATTCTTTTGGCTCTCTATATGATTGTCTACTATCGCCTGATGGGAGTTCTCGCTGTTCTGGCACTTATTATCTACGCTGTTATTATTGTATTCATCCTTAAGACCACTGGTATTGTTATGACCCTAGCGGGTATTGCTGGTATCATTCTTTCGATTGGCATGGCGGTGGATGCTAATATTCTTATTTTTGAACGAACGAAAGAGGAGTTAAGCTCTGGAAAAAGCTTTTTAACAGCGGTTTCGACA
>DAOWGG010000016.1 GCA_030637565.1 Candidatus Peregrinibacteria bacterium
ATCAAAATTTAAATTACTTGGAGCTCCAGGGTCACTCATCTTAAGCACGCGATTATTTCCACTATCAGCGATATAGAGTTCGTAAATTGGAGTGCTTACTTCATTTACAAAAACAGACAGTCCAGTCGGCATATTGAGTTTGCAGAAGCTAGCAGTGATTCCATTGCAACTTTCATCATTTCCCTCACCAACAATAGTTGTTACCTGAAAGACCCCTGATGAAAGATTTATTTTTTTGACTTTATTGCTGAAGGTTTCCGAAAAGAAAAGCCATTCGGTTGAGCTATCGTTGTAATAGGCGAGACCAGTTGGATATTGAATGGGTTGGGCAATCGCTAGAATTGTTTGATCACTTATTTTATATCGAATAATTCGATTGTTTTCAGAGTCTGAAATATATAAATATTCTCCACTGTCATCGATTTCAATATCAGTTGGTGATTTTAATTCAGTTGAAAATGTAAGAGGGCTACATATGGGATCACACTTCATTACTTTGTTTTCATTGGGTAGTGCTACATAGTAATCATCCCCAGTTTTTGCAAAGCCGGCAAAGTTTTTTGGCAGACCTACGATCTTATTTGATGCTGGAGCTACTACTTTAATCATCCCACTTCCTGAATCGCCAAAAAGATGCTCTAGTGGGGCATCTGGATTAATCATTATTTTATTAAAAACCATCAAGTCTTTGAATGCCAAATAAGTTTCATCAGTTCCATCTACATCTAAATCTCTTATGGCGGTACCAATGTAGCTAAAGGGCAATTGAGTTTTGGTGCTTTTGTTTATGCTGAGCATCCAATCGGTTCCACTATCGACAAGGGTTTTAAGGGTGGTGAATTTATCTCGAACAATCTCGTTTACCGCGAATTGACGGGCGGTGCTACCGGCGCGGTTTTGGGCTCGAAACATGGCACTGAATGTGGAAGAGAAAAAAGTGCTGATTCCCACCATTAAAATTCCTGTGATGGCCACGGAAACCATTAATTCAACAAGGGTGAAACCGCTTTCTGATCTCAGACTTCTTATCTTTGGTTTCAAATCTTTGATAACAAGAGGGTTGATTGAAACCACGATTTTTCGGATCGGTTTTTTTGGGGTTTGTCGTTGTTTTTTGAAAAGGCTAAATTTCATTATTGAATGATTTGTTTAGCGGAAACAGAGTGATTGCCAGTGCTATCTTCCCAGTCGACAGTTACCGTTGCTAGAACGGCGCTGGTTAAGCTGTCAGAGTTCCACGTAAAATCGCGATAATATAAATTTAAATTGTCGATATCTTCATTTTCTCCGTTTTCAACAGTATATCCTCCATTTTTTTTAATTTTACAGGGCTGAGGACTGCATTTTATCCCTGTTTCTCCAATCGCTTTTAGTATTTGAAGCCCTTGATTGGCGTAAAAATGAGCCTGAATTTCATTATTCTGGCTGTTTAACATCGCTAAATTACTGCTTTGTAGGCTGATGACGCCAAAAATGATGATCGTTAAGAAGGACATGGCGAAAATCAGTTCTATTAGGGAGAACCCACTCCTATTGTGGGGCCAATTGTGGGGCCAATTGTGGTTCACGGTTTGTTTGGTTTTTATTTGGGTTAATTCTAGCATAAATGGGCTCAGAAATGGAAATTTTGCTTTCAGAGATAAAGGGGATTGATTTTCTCTCTTAAATTTGGTATAATATATAGATTTAATTAATACGAATACACCTAGAGCTTCTAATAAAAACCAAATGGCATTGCTAGATAACTTACAACAACAGGCGGAGCAAGGGCTTGATTTAAGTATCACGACTGAGGGGTTTGATGAAGATAAAATTCCTGGGTTGGTGGATGGAATTTTTACGGAAGCTCTTAGTAAACGTGCGAGTGATATCCACTTTAAACCGTTAGACGATAAGTTTATGGTTTATTTTCGGATTGATGGGCAAATGCTTCTTCATAGGGAGTTTGAAAAAATCTTTCATCATCCAATCATCGCTCGTATTAAAATTACTTCTGGGCTTAAGATTGATGAACATCGATTGCCTCAGGATGGTAAAAGTAGTTTTATTTCTGATGAAAAGGAGGTTGATTTGCGTGTTTCTGTTCTTCCGACCAGCTTTGGTGAAAAAGTTGTAATTCGATTGCTTGATAAAAGTCCTAGCTTGGTGCAGCTCAGAGATCTTGGGATGCTTC
>DAOWGG010000152.1 GCA_030637565.1 Candidatus Peregrinibacteria bacterium
AATGGAAGCTTCGAGGCCGATCTTTTTAATACAACTTCCATAGTTCCGTTGAATATCATTGAAAGGACCTACCGCTCCTTTGGAAACGTGACAAAGCGGCATGTATCTTAATTTGGTTCCAGGAATTTCAATGTCGCCTGTCGGCAAGCATCCCGGCAATGGATCGACGTGTTCGCGAGTTATTTCAATGTCTCCGCCCCCTTCTTTTTTCATGACTTCTGGGGGAGCTCCCCCACTGAACAAAACCGTTTCACATAAATAATTTAACCAACAGCGATAGGTTCTTGCCCCCTCATAGGCCTCTTCCACCATCTCACTGGCTGGCTTTTCCTGATTGAGTAGGCTTTGCAGATTGGTATTCCACCCCGCTTTCATTAAGGCCATTTCATTCGATGTGGACTGCCCGCAATCCACCGGTTCTGGATAAGGCAAATTGGACTGAGAATATGTTTTTGGATTCCACTGCATCACGCCAATGATGGCAATGGCGATAGCGATGATTGAGATTAATATTTTTTTCATATTGATTAATAACTTACTTTATTGCTTTCACTGTAAATGACATCGTGTGTGATCACGTCTGTGATTGCTGTCATAATAACATCTCCTTTTACTATGTCTTTTTCCCAATCCAGGAAGTAACAAGCAGGACCTTTGTTTACATAAACACCTGGTGGATTGTCTGCTGTTTCATCAAATACCTCAGGGCAACCATCGAGATCGTGGTAGCCGTCTAGATCCTCTGGAACTTCAGGACATTGATCCAACGGCAAACAAATGTCACCTACGTTATCTTGATTATAATCGAGCTGATCGGGGTTTTCAGTGAAAATACAATTGTCTTCACTTGGTGCTGCAAGCTCTGGGTCAACGAGTCCGTTTTCATCAAACATACACAATGTATTCGTGACGCCATCGTCGTCCAGATCTTCATCACACGGATCGATCGTGCCGTCTTTGTCGGTATCGTTTTGATTCGGATTGTCGAGACATAAACATTCCACACGACAAGCAGAGGCTGGGTCGTTTGGATCTGATCCCGCCTGGAATTCTTCAAGGGCGGTACAGAAATCATCGTCTGCATCATAAAGCGCATCGCCCGCAAATAGTGGGTCGAGGTTATTTTCCATTTCCCACCAATCGGGTATTCCATCTCCATCGCTGTCGATTAAGCGACAGTCTTGAAGTTCAATCACTCCGCTGGCCATGAAGGCAAATTCTCCACGAGTGATTTCCTCATCCGGGAATACAAAGCCTGCATTGTCTCGAATCAGCCCTGTTTCAACCGCAGTGTATACGTAATCGACGTACCACGCGTCATCCGGTACATCCTGGAAGTACTCTTCGGGTGCTTCACTTATCTCAATTTCTGATTGACGAAGAAGCACGGCGACGGATTCTGCGCGACTGATATTTCGACCTGGCTTGAAATAACCGTCTCCATAACCTGTGATCATTCCCAATTCTTTTGCGATCGCAACACAATAGTAATACCAAGCCAGTGTATTACGGACGTCGGGGAATGGGCTTGCGCCTTGATGTTTTGCCCGCTGTGCATCGGTTGGCCTGGTACAATCGAAACACTTGGTGGACCCAAGAGCAATTTTAACGAATTCTGCACGAGTTAATTTTGCATCTGGCTTAAACCCTCCATCTTCATATCCAGTGACGATACGCCGCTTATAAAGATCGAGAATTTGCTGATAATAAGGATGACTGCTATCTAAATCTTCGAAAGGTGAT
Source organism: Candidatus Peregrinibacteria bacterium (assembly GCA_030637565.1). Taxonomy (GTDB): domain Bacteria; phylum Patescibacteriota; class Gracilibacteria; order UM-FILTER-43-11; family UM-FILTER-43-11; genus DAOWGG01. Next base: position 1,744 of record DAOWGG010000152.1, read on the forward strand.
TCTGACGCTGCTGACTGCTTTGGAATCTTTGGTTTTGATTGAGCGAATAGAGAGGCAAAAATGGGCTGAACTGATTGCTTTAAATAACCAACTGATTGCTTTAAATAACCAATGGTTGCTTTGAGCTCATTCCAAATTTCTTCCTGACGGATATTGAGATTCTCGAATTCAGCCGCAATAAAGACATCGAATACTGGCTGACCTGAACGATCAATGATCTCGAAAATAACCTTCTCACTCAACTGTCCTTCATTTTTAATTCGAAGACTATAGCCTGACTGCATCATACGGATGGCGCCGTCGGCATTGATGAGCGCAACATTGATCTGCGTCTGATCGTTGAAAATAGCAGCTCCGCCTGGGTAACTTTCGGCATAACCTGGCATGTTATGAGCGATAATGACATCGTTTGGATTTCGATCACCAATAGTAACGCCGATACGCCCGATATTACTTTGAGTGAGTGGCGCTTCTAGGATTTCCACATCTGTATCTTCATCGGACACATAATAAATATTACTGAGTGCTGTATCGAATCCTTTTTTGACGACAGAAACACGTGTTGGGAATTCTCGAGAAGCTGGCAGTGCAAGCAGTTCATATTCCAAATCAAGCAATTCGATCTGACCTGTTCCCCAGTGCACGCGCGCTACATCGTGCTGGACTCCGTCACCAACCAAAACGTTGGAAGGGCCAGAAGTAAAGCCTGTAATGCTGTAATCTCCACCTCCACTTGTTGCATAATAATTATCTTGATAATTGTTTTTGTCGCTCAGAGGCGGATCTGAAGGGGGCCCTGTTTTTTGTTTTAATAAACCTAAATTTTTCCACACTCCCCATCGTTTTCTAAATACACTAAACGGCATATCAGTTAAATCATGATTCGGCTCTAAAGGCTCCATCAAACCTTCCACTTCCGCATTGTCTTTTAATGGCGGCTTTTCTAAAACAATCTTCGGTGGATAAATAACAACCTTGATTGTCTTTTTATATTCTTCAAATCCTTCATCAACTAAATCCACACTGGCAATCACAGTGATTTCTAGCTCTTTTGGTTCATTTTGAGGACCAATAGTGAATGACTCACCTGTCGCTTCTGGCAGTCCATCGTTGTTCGTATCCCAATAGTAATTCAAAGTTCCAGAAAGATCTGTGAATATATCAGAAGCGTTAATTATGCCCTCTTTGTAAACGGGGAACAGGAACTCATCATCAAAACGGATGTCGATTGGAGGCGGTGCATCTACATAGATTTGAGGTGCTAACAATTCAGGGTGATTGTAATTAGCAATGCGTCCCAATTGATCAAACCATGTCATACGGATGTGATAAAAGCCGTTATCCATATTCATGCGATAAGCAGGGCCGTCATAAACATCGAAGTAAACCGCACGATTTTCGTTTAGGGTCATTGTCACACCACCAATGGTTTCAAATTCGATCTTATCCGCGCCGAGCATAAAAGCCTTGGCTGGAAGCCCGAACCTTTCTCGTGCTTGCTCTTTATCGTCTAGTGAAGTGATCATTGTTCCATATGGAATTTCTACTCCTCTTGCCATTACACGTGGCGGAGTTCCGTCTGAATTTGGTGAAAGTAATACAATGGTTACATCGGGCAATGGCGTGGATTGATGACTACCATCAAACCCAAGAATGGATCGTTCTAACTCAATTCCGTACCCATATAGATCGGGATGTGTGGATGGTAACCATGCAAAGTTTGCTGCTTTATTTTCGGTTACTGTTACCGAAAGCATATTCACCGCCTCTTTGAGTGGCATAATGGTATCGCCAATGCTGATGAAGTGATCGAGATTAAAGATAATATTCGGAACCCGTGGCGGAATATGGGTTGTGATATTCGGTAATACCGCTAAGTTTTCTTTTAAATATAAGCTGTCGGCATCGCTATACAGCACATGGGATTCGCCTGGTGCTGCTGGAATGAAGCCGGTTTTAGTGGTAGCAGGATTGTCAAAATGAGGAATGAATTGAACCGACTGGTTCGTTGCTGGGTCAATTAAGCATGACCCAACACAAGGCCCTGATGATGATGGCGACTGACTTGGGGCATTTTTAGTTAAAGTGTTGTTTCTTGGAGTTTGCAAATTGGTAGGCACTTGTGCCAAACGTCTTGAATTAACAGCACTACTGAATATCGTTTGATCCTCTGGGTCGGAAGATTTTTTAGCAAGGGCGAAAGGTAAAGGCGCATCGACTTGTTTATGAATAACAGCAAAAGCATTATCAGATTCACCCACTTCAATGGCATCGAATTCTAACTGATTGCTATATTCCAAAAGCTCATCTCTCACAGCCTCTATCTTATCCATCGCCGTCAATCGCTTCATCATTCGATAATCCGGTATGTTATATTTTTCTTTCAAAACGGTGTAATCCACTGGGTTTTTATTGGCCTGCTCAATGGATTTTGTGAGTTGACTGAGTCGATCGCTAAACTCGTCTTGTGTCTTCTTAACAATGGCATCTGTTTGATTAACGGGAGGTGCTAAGGCTTGATCGTCCTCTTCTGATGGACATTCATTTAGTGCTACACATTTATACCAATCAAGTATTGTTTGATCTAAATGATCTAATTCGTTTTGAATACTGTCGGGATTGATATTATTTTCTTCCAATACAGTGATGAGTTCTTCCATGCCCCATTCTGCGAGCGCTAATTCAGGGGATATCATTAAACGAATAACGATCCCTCCTATCTCTGATCTTACGGCCTGAATGGCTGCTTCCTGGAATCCATCCAATGCCCCATCAATACTCTCGACTGCATTTGCAAGCTCCCGATTGGCAGACTCTGTCCACTCACCCATTGCTTCCGTTGCATCATCAGACCATTGCTGCATGCTGTCTTCAGCACCACGGAAATATTTTTCGTCAAAGTCCTCCCACTCCTCACCCCACTCATCCACGGCTCCTTGAACTGTTTCATCCCATGCATCTTCTATGATGGTATCGAAATTTTCGGCTGCATTAGTAAAATCATTGATCCCTTGTTCGATTGCACTTAGATCAAATCCTGCATCTTTCATTGCCTGAATGGCTTTTATTATTTCTCTGTCCATCCATCCAGCCAGATCGGTATCCATGGAATTCCACTCGGTTGCTGCTTTTTCAACTGCTTCCAAAGCCCCTGCAATACGAAGGCCTAAGTGAACTTTGGCTTCTATTCTTAATTCATTAAAATCACTTTCCAAAGCTGAAATGTCTCCGATTTTAGGCTTCAGCATATCAAGCGGAATCATGTAGCTGGGCCGATTGGTCAAAAGAACAATGTGATCTTTTAAATAAGCTTCAGGAACGGGTGCAAATGCTTTTTTTACCAAACACCATGCATTCAATATCTGTTCTAAAAGAGGGAGAATCACTTCAAAGGAAGCGCCCAAATCTGGAAGTTTTGGCGGAGGAGGCAACGTTGGCAAATCAATCACTGGAATCGCGGGTAGTTCGGGTAGTTCGGGTAGCTTGGGCAAGCGTGGCAAAACGGGTAATTTAGGAAGCTGTAATAGTAATTCTAAGTCGTTAATATTCGGAATATCCGGTAGTGGAATTCGTGGAATTTTCGGCATTTTGATCGGCTCTAAAACAAAATGGATTGTGGGAACTTCTAGCACAATTTGAGCTTTAAGATCTGATAAATCCACAACAATGTCTGGCCATTTAGGGAATTTAACAATAGGGATTTCTGGAATCACCAGGCCAAGTAATGAGGCCCAGCCAAAATTACCAAACCGCTCATTGGTACAAATATCACAATTGTCTTCAAAATTAGTGAAGACGTCGAGGAGCTCTTCCACACTTTTGATCACCTCGATAATGGTGTAGTAAACTTCGATATAGCCAATGATTTGGTCCTGAATGGTGATCAGCCACCCTCCTAAGAGCTCTGTGAATGTATCGAGCCAGCACGACAAGGTTCGAATATAATCAGCCAATTGTTTTTTGAGTAGAATAAAATCCCGTGGGAAACTTAAATACGATTGCAGTACCGTGATGTTTTCCTGAAGACTGGCAATGAATGGCTCTAGGTCGGCCACTAAAATCTCAAGCACTTGAGTAACAACACACCCTCCCACCGTGGTATCTGGACAAACATAGGTTTCTAAAGTATCTACCCATTTTTGTTGTTTACGCTGATAATAATTCAGGGTGCCGTTCGCGTCTCGAATGACATCGTTGAGCTGTGCATATGAGATATAAGGAATTTTGAAATCGATGTAATTTTCGTTTAGCTTGATGAACGGAATTGCGCTAAAGGCCGCGTAGAGATCTTCAAAAACATTGGTATTAAATGCTTTTATCTCTTTTTCAACCGTGGCATAATCCTGTATCCATTCCACACTGCTGTCTTTATTAGGAGCAAGCACCTTCTTATCTTTTTCGGTTTCATTGGTAGCAGCGGATTTTGCCGTTCCTGATAAGTTATTCCACCATGCGCCCGCTAATTTAAAGAATTGATCCCAGTCGCTCGCAAAAATTCGCGGAATATCTGGTAGAACAATTCGAATTGTCGGCATGGTTAATAATTTATTCATCACCTCTATTAACTGACGATCTAACCAGCCAGCAACGGCACCACCAATAGAATCAAAACTTCCAATATGAATATTTGAAAATCCTTTAGCGGGGGGTTCAAATGTTTGGGCATCTCCTAAATTGACTGCCAAGCTGACTTCTAATCCACCTGCACCGCCCGCCTCTCCTTGTTCGTCGCTTTGATTAATTTCCGCGGGTAGTCCACTATTATTTACCGCTGAGATACCTGAATTAGCATCACTGATCACTGAATTAGCAGCTTCCATGGCAGAGGTAATAGCATTTTCAATAGCCTTACAAGCTGGATTGGCTCCCATAGGAAGCGCGATGGTCATACAGTTGCCGATTGGCGGAGGATATGGAATGGGAACAAGTGCTGGTGGTACAGTGGATGAACCCATATAAGACAGCCAACAAACTCCTATTCCCATACCACCTGTAAGGGTAGGAATGAGATATAAACGGATCATGGAGTTGTAGGTTCCCGGAACATCGGTATGTCCTAACGGCATGGGAATAGAAGCCAATGTGCCGACCATAGGTATGGGACCCACCGCTGTAATCATAGTGGTTGGAAAAGCGAGCACCGGCATGGCCATTGGAACAGACTGAGGCGCTAAAAAGGCCATGTTATACGGCATAGGGAAACACCCTCCCCCCATACAAGACATATTGTTGATGCTATCCGTTAAGTTATCCATAACCTTACTAGCACAAGCCGAAGGATCTTCGGCACATTCTTCTGGTGATGCAGGGGGTGGATTAGAAGGATCCGTTTCTCCATTTTCAACTTTTTCTTGCGCGGGACCCAAGCAGTCTTCCTTAAAACTCAATAACTGTTCAATAACGTCATCTGAGGGTTCTTCTTCCGGATCGGCGCCCTCCATGAGTTCTGCAAAAGCTTTGGCGCGCTCCAAGCATGCGTTATTTCCTTCTATCGCATCCGCAACGGTAGGATCCTCTTCTTTTTTGGTGGTTGTTAGCTGATAGGTTCTAGGGCTAATTGTGTAATGAGCCATCAACTGACCTGTGTTGTTGTAAGGCGGTGAAACGAGAATATCCATATAAACATCCTGTGGAACATTGGGTCGATTCATTGCTGTACTGCCATCGAAACGCTTAATCATGACCGCTGCCTTTGGTGTGTGTTTTACACTGACTTCATAAGTGATAGTGATAGGTGAATTAGCCTTTAAGTTTAATTGACTCACGAAGAGATAAATACTTTTAATCTCTGACTGCATCGATTCACATCCAACCCCTTCACAATGTAAGCTATCTTCTGTAAATAAAAGAGCATCAGGGACAACATCGGCTAACGCAAAATTATTCACATTTTTATTCGCCGTCAATGTAATGCTGTACAACAATGGCTCCCTTAGATCTAAATCCGTCGCTTCGGGTCGATCTCTGTTGATGACTTGCTTGTCTGCCGTTAGATACAAGCCATTATTAAACGCGGCACTGTAAGGAGTGAGTTCATCGACTGGCGTAAAGTAAACTTCGTTTAAATCTCCCTCTTTCCATGGGAGTAATGGAATATTTGGGCTTCCATTTCCCTCAGCGGCATCTTGAGTGGCTTCGGCTAGCTCTTTAACATGCTGTTTAGATTCTGATTCACTAATATCTTCTGATGTATCGCGATCACCAAAGCTGGCCAATGCGGACCAATCGGGCTCTTCTGGCCTTTCGAAAGACGGTAGACCATATGGATTATCTTCCGATACGGGCGTTGGTGGCTCTGGCTCTGGTGGCTCTGGTGAAGAACCAGCATCGTGAGTAGGAGCTCCTTCCGGTTCAGACATTCCTAGATAACGAGCCTTTAAATCTTTTTGTAAATTCTGACCCTTTTTAAGGCTAAACCCATAGTTGCCGATCAGCATTCCATTTTCCGGAATTTGTTTTTTAGTGGATACTGGCCGCTCTGTGAACTGTAATGATTGATTGTAAAAAATACGAATATCCCCTCGACTGTCGAGCGTGATTAAATCAGGATATCCATCCGCATCCATATCCGCTTTTTGAATTTGATAAAGCTGTTTCCCCACTTTTATTTTTTGGTCGGTACGTGTGATCACTTCACCATCGTTGTGCAAAATTGCGAGGCGCCCCTCCCGCGTGGAAACTAATAAATCTTCATATCCATCCTGTTTAAAATCAAAGGCGATTATATCGAGAGTTCCATCGGCTAAGTAAGCGATATTTCCACGATCCCGATAAAGTGGTTCGGTTTCTCCTCCTTCAAATAAACGAACACGACCATCTTTCATAACAATCGCTGCGTCCTGGATGTTGTCTTTATTAAAATCAAAATTTGTCATCGCGATCACATCTGTCGCTTCAGCATCCTGGAAAATCTGACGTCCGATTGTGTTGTCATAATTTAAACTCGATACACTATTGTTTTTCAACCGAATGGTTGGGTCCCCCAATAACACTGCGTTGTAAGGCAGGTTGTATTGAACCGCTTCACCTACTGGACTTCCGCCAGCGAATCGCAAAATATACTTACTATCTTTTTCAAAACCAAAACTTTCTTTTGGAATTAACTTTTCATCCACTTCACCATTGGGATCAAAGAGCACCAAGCCAGTTGGATCAGCAGTGCTTTTCCCAGCAAAGATTCTTTTGAGTGCGCCATTTTTCCCAATTGAAAAATTAGATGCATTTAAATGACGAGGTTTAAAATTTAAATAGAGCCTACCCACTTCTCCTTCGGCGTTTGCAATGACTAATTCTAGCGCCTTCACAAAACCTTCACTCTCGTGGAAGAATTCGTAATCCAGTTGATGGAAATGTAAGTGATCTTTTCCAGCCACAAAAACCAAATCACCATTTAAATCTTTAATGTGTATCGATTCATTCTCAATTTCAAATGTATATTTATTTTTATTTGTTGGCTCTATATATATCATTCCCTCTTCCATTGCGGATTCTCCATCCCATAAAGCGACATCATTAAAATCGAGAGGGACTATTGTGCTCAGCAAGGATTCTAAGGACTGATTGTTCATCACCTGTAAGCTGATTTTATCGCCTAACGACTGAACCTTAACGACTTGCTGTGGTGATGTGGTTTGAGTGTAATAATTAGGCTGAATACTGAGGAGTGGGGGAGGAGTTGCACTTTCAACAAACCCAAACACAGCCTGAGTTTTTCCGTTGAATAAATGCATGCCTCCAAAATAGTTCTCCTCTAGAAAATTGGCGGCTGGAAATCCGACAAAGGAGGCAAATAGATTTTGGGTAAACATTTGAGACCATTCCTCTTCATCCATTCGTACAGTAATAGGAATCGAAGCGATGCCGGGTCTTAGATCTTCGTGCTCAGCAATTAAGTTCACTTGACCTGTTTCGCCTTTCACATTTACTTGAATAGTTCCACGACCATTTTGGATATTGATGGTTTCTGAAACAACTTCGGCATACTTTTTAAACTTCTCGCTCACCTTTACTTGAATCGGTTCGTTAAATCCATTTGTGAGGATGCCATTTCCGTCCGTAATGATCACCGGTATACTGGTGGTTTTTTGTATCTGAAGCCTTTTTGGTTCTTTAATAACAATTTTAAAAGGTTCATCTACAATGGGGGGAACCGTGATTGGATTTCCACTATAAACAGGATGTGTACTGCTGATTTCGATATGAGTTGCTGTCGGGTTCGGAAAGAATAAAGTTTCACCCACACCGTCATTCAGCCGTAACAGATTAGAGACAAATAGCCCATCCATTGGACTTAATGTGTTGAGTCGAATGGCTGTGTTAACATCATCAATCTGATTTCCATTGTTATCGATTAATGTTGCACTGATTTTATACGCTGGGCGATTAGATTCGGTATCACGCTCATGACTCAACAGCACGTTGATCCCTTGAGCCACTCGCATTGATACTGTTTCGCTGATACTTCCTAAGCTTGCTTCAATGGCTCCTGCGCTTTCTTCTACGGCGGTGATTTTTATTTTCCCGACCCCCGTAAAAATCTCTTTTTCATCTTGATCAAAATCGAGGTCGACATTGTTTGCCTTTATTTTTAATGGGTCGATTAAATAACCGATAATCAGCTTTCCTTTGCTATTAAAAACACTGATGGTTGCTGTTGTTTCCTCGCCTACTACCAATGTTTTTTTAGGAATAGAAACATCGATTGTCGCGGGGATGCTGTCTGGATTATTAACGGCTAATTCGGAATCAACTAACATATTCGATGCTGCCAAGTCAGGATCATCTTCTTCGGGTTCTGAAATAGTTCCTGAACACGAATTGTCTACTGTAACCATTTCATCCAATTTGCTTATCTCTTCTTCAATCCAACAAGTGACGGCATCAAACCATTCCCATATTTCGACGCCATCGGACGGTCCGCATGAAAATAAGCTTTCGGGTTCTTCTGTTGAATCTGTCTCATCTGAATCATCTTCTTCCTCATCTGAACCAGCATCTAATGCGTTTTGAGCATTATCCAATTCGTCATCGCTAAGATCTGAATCCGTTAAACGTGATTTATTAATACCAAACTCAAACCCATGCTCATCTCCTGTTCCCACCATGTGCAGAACCTCGTAACCAATCGGCTTTGCTGAGGGCAATAGACCATTCGGATTGGGCACTGGTAAAAAGCTGCCCCGATTCAAATATTTTTCTACAATCCCTTCTTC
>DAOWGG010000146.1 GCA_030637565.1 Candidatus Peregrinibacteria bacterium
AAAAACCCATAATAGGGTACGCCTTAAAATACTATCAATCTTCTCCGTTACCACTGCGCAGATTGCTACTATTTTATTCTCCATTTCGCATTCTCGCTGTCGCTCCGAGTACTTTATTGCGAAACGGCTTACTCGCTACTTACTTGGGGCTCTGCGAAACGTGCAGTCATCGTTGTATCATTAATCAACATCTCCCACGTTCGCTCTGCCCCAAACCCCGCAGTACTTCATTTCTTCTTCTGGAGCAGGATTATACCCTTGTTTGTAAAATAAAAATCAGTGAAATCATTTAATCTGCGCAATCTGCGGTTCAGACAGGGGAGGAGTGAGGGGGTTGGATGAATAAAATTGTTGTTCAGGTTTTTTGGCTTGTTTATACCTTATTCTTAATATTTGTATTTTTCAAATAATTTTGGTTTTGATTTTTTTATAAAAATAAATCCCTTATTTATGCGGAAAAAAATGGGTGTGAATACATTTTTTGTTTTATTGCTATGTTGCTGTATAAATTTTTTGTTCAATAATTTATTATACTTTACCATTTTCTATTCAATATGGTTGTTTTTTATGTAAAAAATTTGTTCAATGGTTTACATTTAGCTTAAGCCAAATAAATTGTACAAAAAAAATGAACTTGCTATTTGTCTATGTGGTTTTTTATAAAAAAGGTTTGTCAAAGAAAATCAACTCATGTAGACTTCCTTTGTTATAAATAGTCTAATCGATATAAGTGCACTTTTCCGTTCGGTTTTTGTCTTAGTGAAATGCGATTGTATCGATCAAAAAAAATATTCAACACATCCATTTCTAACTTTAAATTCCCAAATCAATGTCCAAAGAACAAATTGTTGCCAGTTTAGATATCGGTAGTTCCAAGATTCGAACAGTTATTGCTTTATTGGAATCAGAAAAGAAAATGCCGAATATTATTGGTGTTGGTGTTTCTCCTTCTACTGGTATGCGTAAGGGTAATATAATTGATGTGGACGAGACCATTAGCAATATCTCAGCGGCTCTTGAGGATGCTGAGCGAATGTCAGGTGCTCCTATCCATCATGTTTTTGTTGGATTGAGTGGGAATCACATTGAATCTTTTGGTAGTAAGGGGGTGATTGCAATTTCTCATGCAGGGTCTGAAATTATCGAAGACGATGTGAATCGTGTTCTTGAGGCGGCTCAGGCGGTTTCAATGCCATCCAATCGTCGAATTCTTCGTATTATCCCTAAATCTTTTTCAGTTGATGATCAACGAGGGATTAAGAATCCTGTAGGAATGATCGGTGTTCGTTTGGAGGTTGACGCTCATATTATTACAGGGCAGGGAACGATTGTTAAAAATATTGAAAAAGCCGTTCATCAGGCAGGTGTGGATATCGATGACATTGTGCCAAGCTCTTTGGCTGCTGCTGAGGCAGTGCTTTCTCGTCGTCAAAAAGAATTGGGTGTTGTGGTGATTGATGTGGGTTGTGGTAGTACTTCTATCGCCGCTTTTGAGGAAGGAACTACGCTTCATGCCTCTTCACTTCCCGTTGGTGGTGAAAGTGTTACTAACGATATTGCGATTGGACTTCGAACTTCTATTGATACTGCTGAAAAGATTAAAATTGAATATGGAACCACCAATCCAGAAGATGTGAATGAACGTGAAACCATCGACCTTTCTTTAATTAGTAAGATTGATAACCACAAGGTCGCTAAAAAACATATGTCAGAAATCATTCAGGCTCGTTATCACGAGATTTTTGTAATGGTTAAAGATGAGCTTCGCTCAATCGGTCGCGATGGAATGCTTCCTGCTGGGGCTATTTTAACAGGAGCTGGATCGAAGATTCCTGGATGCCTTGATTTGGCTCGAGATGTTCTTGGTCTTCCGGTTCAGATTGGTTTCCCGACAGAGGTTGATGGAGTTGTTGATAAAATTGATGATCCTGCCTATGCAACCGCTATTGGTTTGGTTGTTTGGGGGTCTCGATTCGAAGGTCGTTCTTACGGCTTTGGGTCTTTTGACTTCAAGAAAGTTCTAACGGGTGTTAAAGGTTGGTTAAAAAATCTCCTTCCATAATCGCTACGTTTACACATCATCTAAAACAAAAATAAAAATAAGCTGAACTATTTTTCAATTTCCAGTTTTTATTTTTTATTTGAAGCCTGAAAATTGAAAATTATCAACCTGCCTGCCGGCAGGCAGGTAAAAATTTTATCACTAAAATAATATTCCCATGTCAGAAGCACTTAAAAACTTATTTAATGGCTCTAAGATACCGAATCAAGTTAATAATTCTATGGAAGTAAAACCGGAAATTACTCCATTGGCCTCCATCAAAGTTATTGGTGTTGGTGGTGGTGGCGGAAACGCCGTTAATCGTATGATTGGCGCAAAAGTTGACGGAGTTGACTTCATTTCGGTTAATACCGATGCTCAGGCTCTTTATCATTCTCAAGCTTCTCATCGAATTAATGTAGGAAAGGGGACCACTCGTGGTCTTGGTGCTGGTTCTGTTCCTGATATTGGGAAAAAGGCTGCTGAAGAAAGCAGTGAAGAATTGAAAGCTGCCATTGAAGGGGCTGATATGGTTTTTGTAACTTGTGGTCTTGGAGGTGGTACTGGTACAGGCTCTGCCCCTGTGATTGCTGATATTGCAAAAGAAATGGGAATTTTAACTGTTGGTGTTGTGACCAAGCCTTTCTCTTTTGAAGGAGTTCGTCGTATGCAGACCGCTGCGGATGGTTTTGATGCTTTAAAAGATAAGGTGGATACACTTATTACTATTCCAAATGATCGAATTCTTTCTATTATTGATAAAAAAACACCTTTGACCGATGCCTTTACGGTTGTGGATGACATTCTTCGTCAGGCGATTCAGGGGGTGGCTGATTTGATCACTGTTCATGGAATGATCAATGTGGATTTCGCGGATGTTCGTGCTATTATGCAAAGTGCAGGTTCTGCCTTGATGGGAGTTGGTTATGGCACTGGTGAGAATCGTGCTGTAGATGCGGCGCGTGCAGCTATTGAAAGTCCTCTTCTTGAAATGTCTATCCAGGGAGCTAAAGGAATTCTGTTTAATGTTACTGGTGGCAACGATCTTTCTATGTTTGAAGTGGATGAGGCAGCCAAGGTGATTACTGAGGCAGCTGATAGTGAAGCAAACATCATCTTTGGTGCTGTGATCAACGAAAGCTACACTGGTGAAATAAAAGTTACGGTGATTGCAACTGGATTCAGCGAAGAAGATCAGCAACGAGCTCAGAGCTCTAGTGCCGCTGGAACTATCCAGCGTCTTGGCAACATTCCTACTTCATCTGTTAAAGTAACTGGTGTTCAGCAGGCAGTAGCTAAGGGTGGGTCTGGTGTGGATCTAGAGGTTCCCGCCTTCATGCGTAAAACACTTCGAAAGTAATTGATTTTAAATTCAAAAGGGTCCGACTTCTCATAGAGGTTGGACCTTTTTTAGTTGATTGATTTTTTATTGAAAATTTGGTATAATAATATGATAATTTTAATTACAAATTGAAATGGCTCAAGACAATTCAAAATTAGCAAGTGGGGTAAAGCAGGTTAACCAGCAATTTAAAGAAGAGGCAGTTCAGCGTAAGGCAAAGGAGCTTGATATGTCTTATGTTAATCTTTTGGTTTTTCCTGTTAACTCAGATCTCGCGACCATTGTAACCAAAGGTGAGGCTGAAGCGGCGCGTGCGGCTATCTTTTCTCAGGTGGGCAAGAAATTACGTGTTGCGGTTGTTGATTTGGATCCAAAAGCTCAGGCGTTTATTGAGAAACTCCGAAAAGATGGTTACTGGGCTGAGGTTAGTGTTGCTTCTGAAGAATCAATTGAAGCGGCTCATAAAATTTACTTTACGAAGCAGTACAAAGAGCAAGAAAAGGTTGATAATACTGTCGAAGAAAAAGATTTAGGTTCGGTGGCGGATGAAATTTCTAATCTTCAAGATTTAAAAACAAAAGTTGAATCTGCGAACTATGACGTTGCTCTGAATTATATTCAGGTAGGGGCCATGAAAACTCATGCTTCTGATATTCATTTTCAGCCTGAGGAAAAAAGTGTAGCGGTTCGTTTTCGTGTTGATGGTATTTTGCAGACTGTTTTTGAGCTTCAGCCTAAAACTTACGATGGGGTTCTTAAGGAGGTTAAGTACCTTTCGGAGCTCAAGTTGAATGTTACTAATATTCCTCAGGATGGTCAGTATTCCTTTGCGCTTAGTAACCGTAAAATCAATGTTCGTGTTTCCACACTTCCTACTCATTATGGAGAGGCAACGGTGATGCGTCTTTTGGATGCCGAGAGAGCAAGTATCCCACTGGAGCAACTTGGAT
>DAOWGG010000156.1 GCA_030637565.1 Candidatus Peregrinibacteria bacterium
AGCCATTTTAGAAGTAGAGCATTTTGCTTACGCAGTTTCTCAGCTCGCTCAAACCACCATGCGTAATGCAGCCGGTGAGGTAACGCTCGATGAGCTCCTAAAAAACCGAGATGAGGTGGCAGTGCGTATTAAAGAGATTGTAGATAAAGCCAGCGATCCTTGGGGAATTAAAGTTGAATCTGTTGAATTAAAAGATATCGGCCTGCCTGAAAATATGAAACGAACCATGGCGAAAGAAGCGGAAGCTGAACGTGAAAAACGCGCGGTCATCATCAAAGCAGAAGGAGAGGTCGCTGCTGCTTCAAATATGAGCAAAGCCGCTAAAATGCTCCACGAAGCACCAGGCGCGTTACACCTTAGAACACTCCAATCCGTTAACGACCTTTCTTCCGATCAGTCCAACACCACAGTGTGGATGATGCCGATTGAGGTATTGCGGGCGATTGAGAATGTAGGGGACATCGTTAAGGAGAAGATGAAGCAGTAATTGAGCTAAAAACCCCCTAATCAAAATGAAAGGAGGTTTTTAAGAAAGGCATGTAACTATTTCATGTCTTTATTGAGACCACAAATAAACAGGCTTAGAAAGAGCTTGATAATGTCCGACAACCGTCACAGTAGGACTAGAAGAATTGAGAAAAAAAGAAACATCATCGGGAGTTTCTAGCCCCCCAACATCATCAAAAGTGACAGTATAATGTCCATACAAATAATGTCCTGTAAACGAACCAATGCCGACAGTTGTCACCCGATTAGTGTCTGTGTTGGTCATGGTGAATTGAGCATTGGAGCGTAGAAGGTATTCATTGGGCTGAACATCGAAAATCACGGTACCGTCTTTTTTTTCATCAGATTCAAGATGTGCTGTTGCCGTTGTAGTGGTATAACCAGAAGCTGCTTCATCTTCAGGCTGTGCTGTTACCGTTGTATTGGTAGCACCAGCATCTTCTTCTTCTTCCGAGTTAGCAGAACTCCCAGAGTCTCCTCTACCCTGTGGAGAACCGGCTGACCCAGAATGACCAGGGCTAGCTGCGCCAATAGTAAAAAAAGCATCACTAAAATCTTTGTTGTTGCTTCCGGTACGGACAAGGCGAATGCGGAAATCTCCTTCCACCCCCCCAGGAATCACCCACTGATACGCATTGCCGGTGACATTTCTGGCAATCACTTGCGTCCGGCGATTGGGATTGCTATTGGTGCGCTCTGGAATCAAAGAAATATGATATTTGCTTTCACGTGATGGATCAGAAGAAGGCAAATCCACTTTTGAATTAACACTTATCACACGGGTATTTTGTGTAAAAGAAGATGTGGAAATTGTATTTATACGCGTTGTGGTGCTGACGCGTTTCGGCGAAAGGCGTGATTCAGAGGCAGAGCGAACACGCCATTCAATATTCATAGTTTGTCCAGTTTCAAAAAATTCACCGCCGTTGGGGGTAGTTATTTCTAAAACAGTGGTTTGCCTGCCACGGGTGAGATCACCGGTTAAAAGACCGCCCAGCCCGTCAAAGCCGTAAGCCATTGCGCCACCCAGAACAGCGGACACAAGAACACCGATTAAATATCGTTTTTGATATTGTTTAATATGTTGAAGAATTTTTTTCATTTTCATTTTTAGGGTTAGAAAATAAATTTTTCATATAATTATAACATAGTATATAAAAAAAGGCAACATATTAATTCATGCATACTAAAAAACCCAACCACAATTAAGCTCCTACTTTATCTAAATTTATCCGAACTCGTCTCGCGAATACGATCCATCCTCAAATTCTCCACCTGCTCTTTAATTCCCGCCTCCAAAGTAACCGTTGGCTCATAGCCCAACACGTCCTGAATCTTTGAAATATCCGCATACTGCCCTTGTACGTAATCTTCTTTAACCGGATTTTCAATGTAGGTTGGCTCCATATCCTTCCCGAACGACTTAATCAATGTATCCGCAATATCTTTCACCGAAGTCGCATTGCCCGTTCCAATATTAAATACATCGGCGCCTAATTTTTTATCGGTTTCAATCGCCAATCTCAGCCCTTGAACCACGTCGCGCACATTCGTAAAATCACGGGTTTGAGTACCATCGCCATAAATCACAGGGGTTTTATCACGTCCGATATCCCAGCAGAACTGAGAAATCAAATTGGCATAAATTCCCTTCGCTTCTTCATTGGGTCCGTACACACTCATAAATCGAAACCCGATAATATCCATTTCTGGATGAACTTTGTTAAAACAGCGAGAAACATGTTCATACATCCGTTTTGTCACTGCGTAATGATTGATCGGCGTTACATTCTGAGTCTCCACTAGCGGTAGGGGATTGTTGCCGTACAGAGAAGAAGTCGATGCATACAACACTTTCTTAACCCCATTTTTACTCGCCCAATCTAAAACCTGTGTAAACGATTCAATCGCATTGGTGTAGGCCCACACAAAATCGTTCCCCATAAACATCGGAGCACTACTGGTTCCTGCCAAATGAATGATGTAATCCACTGGTCCAACCTGATCCAAATCCTCTTTTTTCCGCGCATCCCCTTTTATAAATTTCACATCCTCATCCAAATTACTTTCATCACCCAAAAACAAATTATCCAAGGCGGTAATTTCGTATTTTTCTTTATTGATATTGCAGAAGTTGGAGCCGATGAACCCGGCGCCACCCGTCACTAAAACTTTTTCCATAAAAATCTGATAAATATTTAAATTAATTGTTGTTTAACAAGTCCACAATCAATGGGGTCCACAATTGGGCCCACAACGGGAATTACATCTGAAGGTTCAAAAGGCTGATTGTACTTGTTTTTCGTACCAATTTATCATTCACATTAGCACGTAAAACAATCTTAAAATTCACAGCACTTTCGTCGAATCCTTTAGTGGATAAAAAATTCTCAGGAACAATCCACTTAAAAGTATAAATATCAGATGCTTCTGATTGAGTCACGTAGCCAATGCGAGTGCTTTTCCAAGTGTTCCGTTCGGCCAATCGAACGCTGATTCCTCTTCTTTGCTCTGCTGAAAACCCATGGGTTTTCCACTGAATTTCAACGGTGTCACCCGGTCGGTAGGTTTGCTGTTCGGTTGGAGAAAGGAGTTCGAAATAAGGGGCATCCATTTGAGCTTGAGCGGAAGAAAATCCAATCAACAAAAGAACAAAAGCTAAAGCGATAATAAGTCGAGATTTCATAATTAATTTTAAGTAACGAACATAAGCGCCCACTTATTGTAGTGGAAAAATTTTCAGATGACAAAAAAACCTCTCATTCAATCAAAACAAGAGGCTTTAATTGTTAAAATAAATTTATTTCTCCGCTTCATATTCCGCAGTCACCGTCGTAGTGGTGCGACTGATCATTTCAAAATCCATCATTTTAGGAGGTGTCAGTCCAGAAATAGGACCGAATTCAATTTTATATCTCCCTGCGGGGAGTGCGAACATTTGACCCCCCTGCTGTTGTAACAATGCTTGTCCGTCTGCATTATGGATTCGATACATCGCCATTTTAGGTTGAACCAAAACACGCAATGAGGGGGAATTTGTATCCACTTTGTATTCTCCCTCCACAACAATCGTCTGATCGGCCTGAAGAACGAGCGACTTCGGACCAGAAACATGGTATCCAAATAAAGGTTCAAAACGTACTTCGTAACTTCCAGGTCGTAAGTTGTAAGCCCTTGTACCAACTAAATTTTTAATAATTCCACCATCTTCACCCTTCCGAACTAAATGATAACGAGCATTGGGAACAGGCATATTCACTACAACCTTACCCCAAGAGCTAGTTAAAGCATCCGATGGGCAAACCGTAGTCGACACAGGCGCTTCTTGAGCGGCCCGATGAACCACCTCAGCCTGCTCGAGCTGCTGCCCGTAACGCAAAAAAGGAACAATGGCCATGATCCCAATAATCATCCAAAGCCATGGTTGTTTGAATAGCTTTAGAGGGCAGGTTTTAGAGCAGAGTTTTTTCTTTTTAGGCATATTTATTTTTTGGTTGAAGGTACATTATAACATATATAAATAAATATGGCAAGTAATCAGATCAAAAAATAAATTAGTCATTCATAATAACTCATTGGTATATTAGTAAGGTTAAGACGTTCAATATGTTTTTAAGGAAGAAGCCTAAAAGGCTTTACTATCCATCAAAGTCGAGTTGGTACACAAAGCCGAGGCGAAAGTCATCGGTTAAGAAGCGAACTAAAAAACTATTTAAAGGAAACATTAAAAAGGCATTTAAAAAATGGTTCAAGAAATCGTTATTTGGGGCGATAGTTGTTGGTCTATTCATAGCCTTTCTACTTTTTTTGTTGTTCTCTTCGTATTTTACGGTGACGAAAATCGAAGTTGTTCGAGAGAGTTTTAATGTCGACAGTGCCGCAATCGAAAATGAGCTCAGTCAGTTTATTGGAAAGAACATTTTGTTTTTTCCTAGGAGTCAGATATACGGCGTGGTTCACGAAAAATTTCCTGAATTTGAAAGAGTAGAAGTTCATAAATTCTTTCCTTCCACCTTTAAAATAGAGCTCACAAGCTACCCCATTGTGGCGAATTTAAAGGCTTACTATGTATTGCCAGAGGCAGAAGAAATAATGGAGGAAGACTTTACAGAATTGAATAAGGCTATCGAAGAACTATCGGGTATCGACCCAAGTTTAATCGATGCACTAGAAACCGACCACCCACTCAGCGACGATGACGTGGCGGACGCGATTTTCGACATCGAGGACAAAGATAAAGAGGCAACTGAGCAAAGATCGCTTTTAAATCAGGTTGGTCAGGCGATTTTCGATCGGGAAGAAAACTTGGAGCTAATGAGCATCTCAGTCCGGGGGCTCACTCAGCCTATCGAAGACCGTGAATTGGTGATTGAGCCAGATCACATGAATTATATACTTCAAATCATTCAGTATTTTGCCAACAATATGAATGTTGAGGTATCTGGGGTAGAATACCTACCTGTCGCGCGTGAAATTCACCTAAAAACAAAAGACAACTTGGTACTTTGGGTGAGTCTTGATCGAGATTTTAAGGGGCAGGTCGATAAATTAAATACAATTTATGAGGCGGCCGAACTGAACAAAGAAGACCTCAGCTACATCGATTTACGGGTGAAGGAGAAAATAATTTATTGCCCCCGTTATGCCAGTTGCGACAAATGATCTCAATTTCAAGTGAAGAATTACAAGTTTCAAATTAATTCGTAATTTAATTAAAAGTGTTTCGTAGTTTAATCAGCTTAATGCTCATCACCGGATTGGGAACGGCAACCGTGTCACTTCCCAAAAAAGCACAAACGTTCAGCCCCGAACAACTATTATCGGTTGAAGCCGTGCCTTTAAAAAAACCGTCGGCCGTCAAACCGATCATCGAAGCAAGTGCAGCCCTTTTAATGGATGTCGATTCAGGGATTGTTTTGTATAAAAAAAATCCGCATCTTCGCCTGCCAATGGCAAGTCTCACAAAAATCATGACAGCGATTATTATTTTAGAGAATCATAATTTAAATGAAGTGGTTACGATTGAAGATAATTTTGACAATTTTGTAGAAGATGAAATTGGTGTACGTCTTTGGCTGAAGCAATATGAAAAAATGACAGTAGAAAATCTTTTAATTGGCCTAATGGTTCCTTCTGCTGGTGATGCTGCTTTAGCTTTAGCAAAGTATCACAGTGGGTCAGTTGAAAAATTTGTAGAAGAAATGAATGAACGGGCAAAGTCACTCAATTTAAAAAACACAAAATTCACCAATCCAATTGGCCTAGATAACATCGAAAATCACTACTCAAGCGCTTTCGATTTAGCCATTTTAACCAAATATGCCCTAAAAAATCGAACTTTTTCTCGTATTGTCCAAATTCCACGTGCCACCATCACATCCACCGATGGAGAAATAAAGCATCAATTTGAGGGAACGAACTATCTACTCGAAAGTTATTTAGATATACGGGGAGTAAAAACCGGAACGACCGATGCCGCAGGACAATCCCTCATTAATCTCGCTCATCACTGGAATGGAAAGCGAGTGATTGCAGTGCTCCTGAATAGCCCCGAGCGTTTTCAGGAAAATAAGCGTTTAATCGATTGGGGGTTTAGAAATCATTCTTGGTAGATGTCAATAAAAAGATAGCAAGAAATATGGTAATATCACAAAGATGTAGCTAAAGTGTTTGGAGTCTGAATTGGGAAAGTTGAGTTTTTAATTTTATTGATATGATCAACGAAGAAGCCCGACGTGAACGACACGCAAGGCTCAAACAACAAAATATTCCACTAAACAACCCTTCAACCGATTCTACGGGGCAGCTTTCAACATCGGTTCACAGCAAAGTGGAACAGTTGTTTCAAGAGAGTGGGAATCCAATGCTTCGCCTTCTTTCTAAAAAGATGTTTGCCATTGTGGCCGCTTTTTTGATTTTATCTCCTTTCATGTCCACTTATCAGCTCACACAAGGGGCTTACGTGGGGCAAATGATGGAAGGGGGATTTGAAGAAATGGGAATCGGAGGTAATGCTGAATATGATATTGCCGACATTATGACGGAAGATGGTTTTTTACTAAAACCAGCCCTCAATTCAACCGAAGGAGATCGAACAGGGTTCAGTGATGTATTTGTTTATACTGTTGAACCAGGAGACACAATTTCAACCATCGCTCAGCAATTCAGCTTAAAAAAAGAGACACTAATGGCAGAGAACAATCTGTGGAATCCTAATCGATTACGAGTGGGTGTAAAGTTGAAAGTACTTCCAGTTGATGGATTATCTCACGTGGTCAAGAAGGGTGAGACAGTTGAAAAAATTGCTAAAAAATACAAAGTAGAGGCAGATGCTCTTTTCGCTCAAAATCAATTAAAGGCAGAGGACGAACTGGAAGCAGATCGTGTCTTGATTGTACCTGGAGCAAAACGTTCAGCACCTGTTTACCGAGCGAGTAGTGCTCCATCTGGCGGAGGGAATTATCAAGGTCCTACTGCTGTGGGTCGTTTGATCTGGCCAACCATTGGGAAGCTTACTCAAGGGTATCACCGTGGTCATACTGCATTGGATATCGCTGATCGTGCGAAAGGTCCTATTTACGCTGCCGCTGCTGGTAAGGTAATCAAATCTCAAGGAGGTTGGAATGGTGGTTATGGAAATTACATCATCCTCGACCACGGAAACGGAATGCAAACACTATACGGTCATAACGAAAAACTTTACGTAACCGTCGGTCAATACGTAGAGCAGGGTCAAACCATTGCCTGGATGGGGAATTCAGGTCGTGTATATGGTCCCACTGGAATCCATCTTCACTTCGAAGTTCGTATTAAAGGAGTGAAATACAATCCGATGTCATTCTTTTAAAAAACGTTATAACATTATAACGTCATGACATTTAAGGTATTCAAATCCATCTGGCATCTCCCACGAAACCTAGCCATTGGGTTTTTTATGTTGTATCAAAAAACACTTTCACCCGACCACAGCCCTCTTATGAAACCTCTGTTCCCGAATGGTCATTGTAAATATCATCCTAGCTGTTCCGAGTATTCAAAAAAATCCCTCAAAAAACACGGCTTCGTCCGAGGAATGATCCAATCCATTTGGCGTGTATTGCGTTGTAACCCTTGGTCGAAAGGAGGAGTAGATCTTCCATAAGATCCTCTTATCATCCTGAACACCCATTGTCATCCTGAACTTGATTCAGGATCCAGGGGGGGGAGAAAAGGTAGAGGTTGTCATTCCTGCTCCTCTTTGTCATTCCCGCGTAGGCGGGAATCTATTTATAATGGATCCCAGATCAAATCTGGGATGACAAACGGAGAACTAGCTTTCAGCATCCGTAATAATAGCCAAAATTTGAGATAAGATTTTCATGGTGTTTTTTGTTTATTTTTTATTTAAGTTTATTGCTGTTCAGTCGGCGTTGGAGGTGCTGGAGGAGCAGAAGGTTCTGCGGGCGGATTGTCAGCCTTTGGAGCGGGCGCCTGTTGTTGTGGTGGCGCTGTCGGTTTAGGTGCAGTAGGAGGTTTAGGAACATTAGCAATTGGCGCTGAAGCTGGTGCCGCCACTGGCTTTTTTCGAGGACGTCGACGTCGACGTTTTTTTGGCCTTGGTGGTTCGTCATTAGTTGCAACTAAGTCCTTAGAGTCCATTTCAATAGCTCGATCCTCTTCATCAACCTCTGCTTCAGGTGATTGATCAACCTTAGCTTTAACAGCAGGAGCCTTGGCGGGTTGTTCTGGCGTTTCTTTTTTTGATGTTTCAGAAGGCGCATTAAAGTCTAAATAAGTAGTGTCTCCTTTTGATTCAGGTGCTTGTGGTGTTGCTTCAACTTTTTCTGGTTCGGCCGTAGTCTTGGCGGAGGCTGACATTTCTTCGGCAGGCGCAAAAGATTCAGGATGAATATTCAATCGCTCTGCTTGAAATTTACGAACTAAATCAACCGCAGTGCTCACCGCTTGATCAAACGGTCGACCATCAC
>DAOWGG010000005.1 GCA_030637565.1 Candidatus Peregrinibacteria bacterium
TACGGGAGCACAGGATCGATTGGTTAAAAGTATCAATGTTCTCTCTCGTTTGCCGATTGCTAACTTCACTTTTGATATTCCCGAACAGAATCATCCTAATCGTGTCGAATTCAGAGCGATTGATAGTTATGATCCTGATGAGGGGGATAGTATTACTTATTCTTGGGATTTTGATGGAGATGGAGATTTTGAAATTGTGGATAGTAATGAAGCGCTTGTAACGTATGAATATAATAAGGTAGGAGAATATCGTACAAAGCTTCAGATTGAAGATGCTTTTGGAAAACGAGATCAGATTGAAAAGAAAGTATCAATTCAATCGGTTTTATCGGCTGATATTGCTTCTGAGGTTCGTGCCACTCGTGTGGGTGAGTCGATTAACCTCTCTATTGATAGCCCCAATGCAGTGGCTTATTTGTGGGAATTTGGAGATGGGGAAACGATGAGTACAGAAGAGATTGATACTTCTCACACCTATAGTGAAACGGGTAAATTCACCGTAAAATTAAATTTCTTTGATAAAGACGATAATGATAACTTTGATACTCGCCGTATCTTGGTTGGCGCTGGAGATGAGCCTATGGCAGTGATCAATTATATGGTAGGTGGTCGTCAGCCTCGTGTTGTTGAAAACCTTTGCGGAGAAGATCAAGAAGGAGCAGTGGTGACTCGAGCGGATTTGATTCGCTTTGATGCTAAGGGTTCGATCAATACCGATGGATCTTCCCGACTTCTTTCTTATGATTGGAAATTCCCTGGAGGTGAGAAAAATAGCAGCAAAGAAAGTACTTACAAGTTTGATGAAATCAATCGTGAAGGAGAATGTTTCTCTGTCAGCTTAGTGGTTCGTGATCAGTTGACTGGTAAGCTTAGCAAAGCGGATGAGGTTTATTTTAAATCTATCAATGAGCTTCCTCAAATCACTGACTTTATCATCACACCTCCAGATGCTGATGATTTGGTGACACCAGCCAAGGTGAAACTTAAAGTTGTGAATGCAAAAGATAAAGATGGAACGATTAAAAAATATCGATGGTGGTACTACCGTGAAGGCTTTGAGGATGAAAAACTTGGAGTTCATAGTACGGCGGTTCCTGAAACCGATATAACCATCACCTCTTTTGGTGAGGCGGATATTTCAAACCGATATTTCTTTGTGGTTGAAATCACCGATAACGATAATGGGTTTTACGATAGCGTTGAGCGATTTGGTGAAGTGAGCTATTTGGATGTTAAAAATGGTCCGAATCTTTCTCCTGTGGTTGAATTCAATATGGATAAAACCACTATTAGTGTAGGGGATTCAATTACTTTTATCTCTCGTTCTTATGACCCGCAAGGAGAAGATCTTCCTCGTGATGCTTTCCGATGGGATTTTGATGACGATGGAGAGTTTGACGATACTAGTTCTGGTGCTCAGGTGAATCGTCAATTCAATACACCAGGTGAATATGAAGTTCGTTTGAAAGTGGTTCATCGTGGTCTTTCGTCTAGCGTTACTAAATCTGTCTTTGTCGAAGCAACCAATGCGCTTCCTCAGGCTGCCTTTACTTATTTAGTGGAAGGAAACAGCGTACGTTTTGATGGCGGACATTCCCGATTTGATCCAGACTTGGACGATACCACTCTTCGTTTTGAATGGGATTTTGATATCAACGAAGATGCGAATGGGAATGGTGTTAAAGATGATGATATTCAGTCGACTGAAATGACTCCAGAATATACTTATCCTGAAAAGGGGGTTTATAAGGTTCGCCTTAAAACAAAAGATATGGTTGGAATGGAGGGGATTGTTGTCCGTGATGTTGACTTGAGCTTAACTGAGGCAGAGCGTCAAAAAAATGCTTATCAATCACTTCAGGTTAGCGCTCCAAAACATGCTTTAACCACTCTAGATATCGAAGTGGTTCCTGCCAAACTTGAAAAAGGAGGCAGTGCTGATGTGAATGTTCGTGTTTTGAATGCCGATGGAACTCCTTATGTAGGACAAGTCTTCTTTGAGCTCCTTGAGGGAAGCGGTGATTTTACTCCCAATCCTGTCATTGCAGAGGATTCGAAGGCAGCCTCTATTTTTAGTGCTCCCGATAGCGGTAAGGTTCGCATTCGTGTTCGAGCGACCGATACGCTTTATGGTGAGCTGACTGAAGAAGCAAATTTAACTGTTAAATAAACTTATAACGTTGTGACGTCATAGCGTAATAACAAATGATCCAATTTCTTAAAAAATTATCGGCAGTGACCTTGATTACCCTGATTGTAGGGGTGTCATCTGTTATGGCGAGTGGGAAAATGGAAGTGAAAATTGGGAATCGAGTTGATTTTGTTGGTGAAAGTTCCAACCAAAGTGTGGATTATAAATGGGTGGTTAAAAAAGAAGATGAAATTTTAAAAACTCAAACTGGTCGTAACTTTAGTTTTCAATTTCCTTTACAGGGAGAGTATAGCGTTAATTTAACGGCTACATTTGGCTCAAAAGTAGAAAGTACTACGATTCATGTTTTGGTTGGGGAGCGATATCCACGCCCTTATTCCGATGAATTGCCTGCTGATGAAGTAACGGGTGGACTGCCTCTTAAAATAAATCTTGAAACTTTACCGATGAGAGATGGCGAAGGACAAATTCGTCTTTTGGGTGATGGAAAGGCTAGCTTCCTTTTGGAACAGTCTATTGGAAATATTTTAGAGTATCGTATTGATCGTAATATTTTTGAAGATAGTGATGGAAATGGAGTTGCGAATGATGACATTGATAATGCCGATGATGATTCTTATTTAACTGGACGCTCTTGGCAAACCGCTTATGAAGTGGGTGAATCTGATAAGATTGTTGCTGAAATCACCTTGGTAGACCAGGGTGGAAGGAAGGTGAAAGAGCAGGTTCAAATTGTTTTTGACGAAATGGATGAAAGTGGAACCCTTTCAGCTATATTGGAATCTTCTCCTTCATCTGATTCTGAAGACAAGATGATTCATCTTTATCATGATCCTCACACGGTTTCTTTCTACTCTCGTTATAGCACGGGCAAGGTTCTTGAATATCGTATTGATCGTAATATTTTTGAAGATAGTGACGGAGATGGAAACCCAGAAAATGACATTGATAATATCGATGATATTTCTTTTAAAACCGGTGATGTTTGGAATACTAATTATAATAAAACCGATGAACAAATTATCGCTCAGTTGATCATTGTTGGTGAAGGTGGCAAGGGAAGCCGTGTTCAGAAGGGGGTTGTATTTGGCGAAAAGCCAGTGCCTCCTGCTCCAACTCTTGATGAGGTTGCTGAGACTGGAATCCGTTTAACTTCCGATAAAGATTTTATTGTTGTAGGAGACCCCATTACTTTTACCGTTAAAGGGCTTCAACTTGGTTTGGAGGAATATACTTTTGGATGGGATTTTGATGGTGATGGAGAAGTTGATAAAAGTATTGAAGGAATGGATTTTGTTGAACATATTTATGATCTTCCCGGTGTATTTGAAGTAAAAGTTATTATTACTGATCAAGAGGGGAATAGCGCCGATCGAATTTTAGAAATTGTTTCTAAAGACACTGTTTTAACAAAGTCTAATTTCACTTTTGAAGTGAGTGGTAATACTGTTCACTTCACCAACCTTTCAACGGCTAACTCTAGCCTTGCTAACAAGTCACTTGATTATCAATGGAGCTTTGGTGATACGGATCCACAAGGATTTGAAGATCAACGTAGTCAGATTAACACTGAAAATCCTACCTATATTTATAAGAATGCTGGGAAATACATTGTTACCCTAACGATTACTGACGCCGATGATGTGATTGATGTGATATCCTCTGATATTGAAATTGATACGGGTGTTATTTTGACACCAGAGGATAATGTATTTACAGATGATTCTTCTGCTGAAAAGAAGGGTGGCTCTTTGTTTGTAAAATTACTAAAGATTCTTCTTTATTTAATTTTGATTGTTGTTCTTTTGATTGTTTTGGTTGTTGGAGGCTTTCTTGCCTTCTTGAAGGTGCAGCATCCAGATTTAACCTTTGAAGAATTGATTGATGAGTTTAAGGCTAAAATTTTAACCATGATTGGGGTTCATGAAGCTGTTTCTCCATCGACACCTTCTAGTGATCCAATGACTCCAATTGATCCGATTCCGCTTGACGATCATTCTTCTGAAGAGTCTTCTTCGGAACCAAAGGTTCAGCCCGAAGAAACCCCTCCATCGACTGAAGAATCTGGTCCTACTCCTTCTTGGATGAAGGATGATAATGTTATTGAAGGTGAAACTGTTGATGAGCCTTCATCTGAAGCTTCTGTTGAGCCTGTTGCTGATGAAGCGCCAATTCCAACTGATGAAGCACCATCTACTGAATCTAAACCTCAGGATGATAATCAGACACCGCCACCTACTAGTGGTCCAACCCCTGAAACCGATGCACCGGCATCTGAAAAAGGACCGACACCGGATTGGCTTAAAAATGTTTAACCTTCGCGAAAACCGCTTCGGTTTATTCTCACTTTTGGTCGAAGGAGACATGGACTTTCCCACGTAAGGTTATTTTTTTATATTGGGTGTTTGGTGGGGATGTGGTTTTTGTATGTGGAAAGGGTTTTGATTCCTGCTTCTTTGGCGATTTGCAGGGCTTTGTCTAAGTCTTGGCCATATTCATCGGCTTTATGCCCATCGGAACCGAGGGTGTAGTGCTCAATGCCTATTTCGACACACCACTTTAGAATCTCTGGGTGTGGGTATAGTTCACGACAACGTTTGCGAAGCGAGGCAGTGTTGAGTTCAATGCCGATTTCTTTTTCCTTCATTGTTTTTAGAATTTTCAGAATGATGGGTTTGAATTTTTCTGGTTTGAATGGGCCGTAGACTTCTACTGCCATTTTTTTGAGAATATCGAAGTGAGCGACGGCATCGAAGTGTCCCCATTCCACTAGCCTTAATAGCTCTTCAAAATATTGACCATAAGCTTCTTCTTCTGTTTTTCCTTTGCAGAAGTCAAGAGCGTGATGGGGTCCTGAGATATTAATTCCGTCTAAGTTGTGAATCGAACCGAGAACAAAGTCGAAGGGGAGTGATTCCAAAAGTTTTTTGGAATCATCCATCGCTTGTTCTTCATACTGAATTTCAGCCCCAAATCCAATTTGCATGGTGGGGAACTTCTGACGTAAATCTGTGATTTCTTTGAGTGTATTTTGGAATCGTTCAATGGCTTTTTCGTAATTCAGACTTCCTGGAATTCCTTTCTCTTTTTCAAACCATTCTCCATGATTAGTAATGCAGATATGATGAATTCCTGCTTTCTCCTCTTCTTCAATCAGCGCCTCAGTATTGGCTTCACTATCGGGGGAAAAATGATTGTGAAGATGGTAGTCGATTAGCACAAGGATTAGGGATTAGAAATTAAGAATTGTGTAATTGAATCATAAATCAAAAATTATAAATCACAAATAGCTTGATATTTCTTTACTTACAGAGAGTTTTTTTGTAAAATGTTTGTAACTCAATAAATAAAAACAAACATGGCGGACGAAAACCAAAATAACCCTCTTGATGAGAATGAAGTTCCTGCTGAGCAGAAGCCTCTTTCACCTGAGGCGGAAAACGTAGCTGCTAATCATCCGAGTTCCGAGGCGGTTACCCCACCTGATTTAGACA
>DAOWGG010000084.1 GCA_030637565.1 Candidatus Peregrinibacteria bacterium
ATTATAAACACGACCCATGGATGCTTTCACCTCATCAATCGGCTTGTTAAGAACCCGATGCAATAAATGGGCCATTGCATCCATCCCTCGTCCGTGCACTTCCGTAAAACTATATAAATGATTATCAATATCTTTGGTAATAATGCGTTTTTTATCCGCATCTTCCATTGGCTCAAGCACAGGTGGAACAATTTTTAAACCCTCATCTGATGGAGTTCGGCTCATGAAATCTTTCATAATATCTAAACTATTTAATAAATAAGGATAAGGAGGTTTAGTATGTTACATCATTAAACATACTTTTGACAAGTTTTTGATTGACAATTTGTCTAATTTTGTCTATAAATAAGTACCTCTTAAATTACTTATGAGATCACTCACTTTACAAGAATTAGGATTTATCAGCACACTTGGAGCAAATTCCGATACTATACCCAGCGACGCGAAACCTTTTGAAAATGAGGGGGAAAAGCTATGGGTTAGCCCTACACACCTTCCTTTTTTGAGTGAAAGTGCTGACGTAAATGATTTAGATCATTTAATTGTTACTGATCGTCTTAATTTGGCTGATGTGATTCTTTTTGGCACTCCTGAAGGAAGCCCTCGTCGAGGTATTTATTTAGATGCCCTTCAGCGAACTGGTCAAACCCATTTGTTGATTCCTGATTTTCGAAAGCAGTGTGCCAACCTTATTTGCATTGCTGATCTGAAGAGAGGAGAACAAGATGTTCTTTGTTTGGGGGATAATGGAATCATCCACTACAAGCATTCTAAGGAAGGAGGCCAGAATGAGTTTCATCCTCTTGGCAAAGAAGGAGAAGTTTTAGCTTTGTCCCCAGCCCAATAATTAACCGTATGTCCTCCCGAACTGGACATGCAAAATTGGAACTTAAAACACTGGCTAACCATTGATCTAATTTTGATTGGATTGCTTTTTTTGGTGACCATTCAATGCTTTGCAGTGCACCAAAAATTGACGGTGAGTTTTTTGGATGTGGGGCAAGGGGATGCCATATTTATTCAAACCCCTGAACATCACAATATTTTGATTGATGCTGGCGCTGGGGCGATGGTGGTGGATGAGATGAGCAAAGCGATGAATTTTTTTGATAAAACGATTGATCTATTCATTTTAACCCATCCCCATCGGGACCACTATGGAGGGATTTTGGATGTGCTTCAGAAATATGATATTGAAAAAATAATGCTCACTGGTGTTGTAACAAACGACCCAATGTATGGGGACTTTTTGCATACTATAAAGGCAAAAAACATTGATTTGATTTTCGTTCAAAATAATCAGGATCTTCAAATTGGTTCTGATTTATATTTGGATTTTTTATACCCATTTGAAGGTCAAAGTTTGGTGGGACAAGCTGTTCACAACAAGAACAACACTTCGATTGTTGCACGATTGCTTCAAAGAAATTCTGATGGATGGACTCCTTTGATGTTGCTAACGGGCGACGCGGAAATAGAGCAAGAACGAGAGATTTTGTTGAGCGGACAAGGTGTAGGATCGGGAATTTTGAAACTCGGGCATCACGGGAGTAAAACGGCGACTTCGGATCCTTTTTTGGCAGCGGTGAATCCATTGACAGTGGTTGTGTCGGCAGGCTTGGATAATAAGTTCGAACATCCGCATGCGGAGACGATTGAGAAGGTAAAACATTTGGAGGTTCGGAATACGATGATGGAGGGGTTGGTTGAGTTCATATGGTAAAATAAATCCGACGTAACCATCAAACCCCATGCAAGTAATTTTGTTAGCAGCAGGACAATCAACCCGACTCGATCCGATTTCGGACAAAAACACATTGGAATTTGTCGGCAAACCATTGATCGCCCATCGCGTGGCGGCACTTAAAAAAGCTAAAATGCGCGACATTTTAGTGGTTGGAGGAAAGCACAATATGAAGGCTTTGGAGGAAGCGCTAAAAGACTTTAAAAATGTTTTGGTGGTGGAGCAAAAAAAATTGGAAGATGGAATGGCAGGCGGTGTTTTAGCAGGTGCGACAGCTGTGACTCATAAAAACATTATGATCATGAGCACCAACGATGTGTTTGATGATGACTTATTTGAAAAGGTGATTGAAGCCGCTAAAAAAGCGGAAGATGGTGTGATTGTCGGGAAACGAATGATGAAATACTTTCCAGGGGGCTACTTAAAAGTGGATAAAAAAGGTTTTGTGACGGATGTGATTGAGAAGCCTGGAGAGGGGAAGGAGCCGAGCGATATGGTGAATATTGTCGTACATGTGTACAACGATTTCCCTGCTTTTGTTAAACATTTAAAAACTGAAAAAGGAAAAGCAGACGGACGATATGAAAAAGCGCTCGACACCTACATCAAAAAGGGAGGAGCGAAAATTTCATCTCTTAAATACACTGGCAATTGGCAACCGATTAAATTCCCGTGGGATGTGGTGAAAGTGATGAATTACTATCTTGAAAAGCTGGAGCCTAAAATTGATAAATCGGCTGAAATTGCCAAAACGGCTGTGATTAAAGGAGATGTTTATATTGGAAAAAACTCGAAAGTCTTTGATCACGCGGTGATTCACGGGCCAGCGTATATTGGAGATAGTTGTGTCGTAGCTAATAATTCACTAGTGCGCGGTAGCATGCTTGGGAACAACTGTGTGATCGGCTACACGACGGAAGTGACTCGTAGCTACCTCAATCATGATGTGTGGACTCATACGAATTACGTGGGCGACAGTATTGTTGATAGCAATGTTTCGTTTGGCGCTGGAACGGTTTTGGGAAATTTACGATTTGATGAGGAAAACGTGAAAGTGAATATTAAAAAAGACCGTGTGGACTGCGGCTCCAATAAGTTCGGCGCGATTATTGGCAGCGGAACACGAATTGGGGTGAATGCGTCAACGAATCCTGGGGTGAAGATTGGGCGAAACTGTTTTATTGGCGGCAGTATGTATGTGGATAAGGATGTTCCTGATAATAAGATGGTTATTATGGAACAAAAAATGAAAGTGATGCCCAACAAAAAATCCGCTTCCATAGCGGACCGGGAAGGGATGAAGAAAAAGCTGAAATAATAAATCAATTTAAAAGCCCACTCAAAATTTTGAGTGGGCTTAATTGTTTTTATACCTTTCTTTTCCTTAAAACTACATGTTTAAGTAATCTATCAAAGATTGACCGTATCCAATGG
>DAOWGG010000051.1 GCA_030637565.1 Candidatus Peregrinibacteria bacterium
AAATAAATATTTGGCGGAGCAGGGAGTTGCTTCGCGTCGTGAGGCAGACCGCTTTATTGCAGAAGGTCTTGTTTCGGTGAACGGTGAGGTCGTTACCGAAATGGGGGTAAAAGTTGACCCCTCAAAAGACAAAGTTTCTGTTAGTGAAGAACTGGTGGAGCGTCAGGAAAAGTTGATTTATATTGCACTCAATAAACCGATCAATTATGTTACTTCGGTTAAGCGCACGGCGGTTGAAAAGAAAATTGTTATGGATCTAATCGATTTAGAAGAGCGCGTTTATCCGATAGGACGTTTGGATAAAGATACATCAGGGCTTCTGCTTCTTACGAATGATGGTACTTTAACTTATAAACTTACTCATCCTTCTTCTGAATGTGAAAAGGAATATGAGGCTATTGTGAATGGGGTTGTCACTCAAGGAGCTATGGAAAAATTGAGGAAGGGGGTGAATTTATGGGGCGAAAAAACCAAGCCCACTCGAGTGAAAAAGCTGAATAAAAATAAGATGAGTATTATTCTCACTGAAGGTAAAAATCGTCAGGTTCGTCGTATCTGCCAGAAGGTTGGTTTGCCCGTTGATCGGCTGAAACGCATTCGAATGAAGGATTTAGAATTGGGGAATTTAATGGAAGGGAAGTGGCGATATCTTTCTCCAGAAGAAGTTAAGATGTTAAAAAAATAATTATGGAACTCATCCCATTTGAAACATTTTGCAAAGAAGCAGGTTTATCGATTACCTGCAAAAAAGTTGAGTTGATCAATCGTTTCACTCAGCTTTTTGCAAAAAATAATGAATTGGTTAATTTAACTAAAATTCATAGCTGTGTTGAGTTTTATAGTAAACACATTGTTGATGCCTTGATGGTTTCTGAGCTGATTGATTTTAAAGACGGAATGAAAGTGGCGGATATCGGAAGTGGTGGTGGGTTGCCTGGTTTTCCGTTGGCAATCTCCAATCCTAATGTTTCTTTTTTATTGGTGGATTCAGTTCAAAAGAAAATGCATTGTGCTGATAATATGATTGAAGCGCTTGGTCTGAATAATATTAAAACTTTATCTGAACGATTGGAGGTTGTTGGGCAAGATCCTCAGTATCGTGAGCAATTTGATATCGTCATTGCCAGAGCACTAGCTCCTTTACCTGTTTTGCTTGAGCTTGCGATGCCTTTGGTGAAGGTGGGGGGTATTTTTGTTGCCATGAAAGGGCCGAAATACCTCGAAGAAATCAATGATGCGGTTAATGCAATGCAGGCTTTGAAGCTTAATATTCCTCGTACAGAACGTTATGAACTTCCTGAGGATTTAGGGAAGCGACATCTTCTTATTTTTGATAAACAAAAGCCAACACCATCTCAGTATCCTCGTCGAATTGGGGTTCCTAACAAGAAGCCATTGTAAGAATTACTATAATTACTGCATTTACTATAATTATGCCAAAGGCCTATAATCCCAACGACAAATTTTTCAGGAGAGCGAAAGAGCAAGGGTATCGAGCTCGTAGTGCTTTTAAGCTCGATGCGATTCAGAATCGATTTCATTTGATTAAGCCTGGGAATCATGTGCTGGATCTTGGAGCGGCTCCTGGGAGTTTTTTACAATTGATTGCGAAAATTATTGGTGAAAAAGGAGTGGCGGTTGGTGTGGATTTAAAATCCATTAAGCCTTTTAAACAGTCTTATGTTCACTCATTTGTTGGTGATATTTTTGATGAATCGATTTATCAGATTGTTGAGCAAAAAACAGGTCTGAAAAAATTTGATGTCATTACTTCTGATCTCGCTCCTGCAACAACGGGAATTAAATCAGTGGATGCGGGGCGCTCTTTTCAGTTGAATGAGCAGGTTTTAAAGGTTGCTGAAAATCATTTAAAAAAAGGCGGTCATGTGGTTGTTAAGGCTTTTCCGGGAATTGACCACGATCAGCTTCTTGCTTTGATGAAGCAAGAATTTAAACAAATTAAATTATTCAGGCCTGAAGCGGTTCGAGCCTCCAGTCATGAGGTTTATGTGGTGGGCTTAAACAAACTCTAAGTTTTTGTCTTTCGTTACTTGTCTGATTGGTTAAAGCTAAATTGGTATTTTCTGGGTGGAATACGCGGACTACCTCTGTATTTTCTTCAACTTCCTGACGTTCGGTTGCTAGGTCATCCACAAATACGGCTTTTTGTGGTTGGATTTGATTTGCTTTTAAGAAGTAGCTGATCGATTCACTTTTTTCTCCGCTAGTACAGCCGATGGCATCGTAGAATAATTCTCTAAGTTCTGGCTTTGCTTTAAAAAACCGCTCTATTTGACGATAGCTATTTCGTGTGAGCAGAACGATTTTAGTATTCGTTGCCTTCGCTCTGTTGATTAAGCTCAGTGTTGTATTAATTAATCTAGCTCCCTCCAGCTCTTCATCGGTCATGTTACAAGCGGTGCCATCTAATAGAGTTTCATCGAGATCAATAAAGAGCACCTCTACTTTTGCTTCCTTCGGAAGCTCTAAGGATTCGAGGGTGTGATGAGGGGCATTGATCATCACCTGTACTTTATCACAGAAAGCTGGAAACAAAAACAGCGTTCCTATTTCAACCCTGCCTTAATGAAATCTCGGAAAAGTGGATGAGGTCGATTGGGTCTGCTTTTGAATTCTGGATGGAATTGTGATCCCAGCATGAACGGATGGTCTTTTATTTCTACAATTTCCATCAATTCCCGATCGGGTGATACGCCGGAAAAAACAATGCCATTTTTTTCTAAATCCTTTTTATAGGCATTGTTGAACTCATATCGATGTCGATGTCGTTCGTGAATTAATGTTTCACCATATGCTTTGTGAGCATGAGTTTCTGGCTTTAGTTTACATGGCCATGAGCCGAGTCTTAATGTTCCTCCTTTGGCGCGTTTTTCGTCCTGTCCTGGTAAAAAGTGAACGAGTTTGTTTTTAGCTCGTGGTGAGAATTCTTCTGAAGTGGCATTTTTAATACCCACTACATTTCTTGCGAATTCAATTGCCATAATTTGAGCGCCTAGGCAAAGTCCTAGATAAGGT
>DAOWGG010000074.1 GCA_030637565.1 Candidatus Peregrinibacteria bacterium
AATAGCGTAGTCCGCTTCGTATTAAACTACGGGGCGGGCTACATTCACTAATCAGTGGTTACTTTAAAACAACGCTTAAGTAATATTACAGAACAAAAAGCTTAAGAAGCGGTTTATTTTAAATAAGACACCTTTAAAACAGAGGTCATTAATTTTTCAGTTTCTCCCAAATCCAAAAGGCCAATTTGTATGGTCAGTAAAACCAGTAATAATGCCAGCATGGAATAAAGCAGGTTTTTTTTCCAACAAAACACAGGCTTATCTTTTTTACAAAGATGCAAAGCACCCTTGTGCATCAAAAGAAAACCGGCCACATTTGTCAAAAAGTAACCAATAGCCGTCAGAGTAAGAAAGAACACTAAATTCACAGGAATAAAAAAAGAAAACATCTTGCCAACAACAAAAGCAAAACCAAAGGCAAGTGGTAAGTTGATAAACATATCATTCCACAAGGTAAGGGGTGAAAGAATGAATCCAAGGGAGGTAAGAAAAGCTCCCCAGCCGTGTTTTTTGATTTTTAGGTTTTTCATTTTTTGTTTTCGTACTATTATAACATTTATAATTTTATATGTCAAACAATCCAAGAGAAAATTAAAGGATTATAAAAAATACATCGACTTAGGAATAAAAATTTTCTAAACTAATTTAGTAACGTGGGGCTGTAGCTCAGTTGGTCCGAGGCAAGATCGGACTCCGATCGTTAGCATCGGAGCTAGAGCGCGTAAATGAATTTTATTGGATTAAGAGATGAAAAATTGAGAGATGGCTAAAGAAGCAAAAAAGTCGTAAACTAATCGAGCAAATTATCAATGACGGAATAATAAGAAAGTTTTAACATTAGGGGGCTGTAGCTCAGTTGGCTAGAGCACTTGCATGGCATGCAAGGGGTCAGGGGTTCAAGTCCCCTCAGCTCCACCATAAACTTAAGGAATTTGATTTACTAACCAATGGTCTCAGATGAATTCAATGCCTCAAAGGGGTGATTTCTTCGCATATAATAATCATATTGAGGTACTGTAAAATCTGTAAGCCCATAATCTGGACCATAGACTAAACCCTTATGAATTAATCTACTTCTTATAGGCGATACACTTGCCATTTCTCGACCCAATTTTTCAGCAATGGCTTTTGAACTGTAGGGACCTTGGCCCAAAGAGCCCATTCCTGACATATACCGAATTTCTGCATTTGTGCATCTACCAATTCTAACTCGGAAAAAGCTTTCGTCTAACGTAGCAATAACCTCTCGCTTCGCCTGTTTGACGTCTTCGATTGTAATTTCAGAATCTTTTGCGATATTCCAAACATGTTGGCCATATTCCTGTAGAAAATAAGGATAGCCATCTGTAAAATCTATAACGGCTTGTAATGCATCTTCATGGAAAAGCACAGACTCCTTATGAGCAGGCAACTTCAATGCAAGCTTAGCCTCATGCCTATCTAGCTTACCAATCATTGGATATTGAAAAAGGCGTTCTGCATAAGATTTAGCATCACCAGACAAACCAGGGACATGTGGAAGACCAGCCCCCACAACAGCTAGTGGGAGGTTTTTTTGGTTTACCTGATGCAATGCTGATATAAGGGCTTCCAAGGATTTTTTTTCGAGAAATTGAATTTCATCAATAAGAAAAACAATCCCCGTGCCATGCTCGCGTGCAGCCTGAGCTGCCACAATAAATAAATCAGCAAGATCTGCCTCGAAGTCACCAGAGTCTGCCATTCCTGCAATTGCATCAACATCTATATTAAATTCCAAACCTGCCTCATTTTTAATTGAAAAAGCTTTTAGAATACCTAGTGCATCCATTCCATACTTCTTCATTCTATCGATTGGGCTAATTGATAGAATGACCTTTCTTAAAAGTCTGATAATATTTAACTTAAAATCCATTTCGTGAGTAATTTCAAGTTGTGCGGTTCTAAAGCCCTGACTTTCAGCAATATCCGCAAAGCTGTTTAGTAGTACAGTTTTTCCAACTCCTCTGAGCCCAGTTACCATTAAATTTTTTTGAGGTTTTCCTATCTGCAATCGTTTAACAAGAGTAGTGAAATCAGCGATTTGTTTATCACGCCCAGTGAGTTCTGGTGGGCGTGAGCCAGCCCCTGGTGTATATGGGTTTATTACAGGATCCATGATTGAATTATAACAAAGTATTCTACGTTATACAAGTTTTTGTATAAGTATGAATAAGTATGAATAGGTTGATATAAAAACAGTATTTCTCCTAAAAACATCAATACTTAATTGAACCAGAATAGAATAAATGTCTGTCATATTCTATAGCACCCTTAGTAAAGGGAAGCCTACTAGTTAAACCATGGAATTTTGGATTACTTATGATACCCTTTATCAGGAGTTCAAGATTTAGGTCTTCTGCTCCACCATTTATACAAATAGAAATGGAAATCATTTTTAAAATCCTCGGTGCCATTGGTCTTCTCTTTATCACGATGGGTGTTTTGGTAAAAGACAGAGCAAAACAAAACATTTTTTTTATATTTGGCGGTTTGCTGTTGCTGAGTTATAGTGCTTGGCTTCAGGATCCAATCTTCATACCCCTCCAAATCATTTTCACCATTGCTGCCATTTATGAGCTTTATTGCTTGAAGAAAAAAGCTTAATCCCTAATCCTGATAAAATGGTTTTACTCAAATCCCTCCAACTCCCGATGGGAACCAATATTATTGATTTTAAATTACCTGGAACGGATGGAAAAGAATACAGTCCGTCCAATTTTGCCGACAAAAAAGCACTTGTCATCATCTTCATGTGCAATCATTGTCCGTATGTAAAAGCGATCATTGATCGACTGATTACCATCCAATCTGATTACGCCGATAAGGGGGTACAGATCATCGGAATCAACGCGAACGACGCCGACGATTACCCCGAGGATTCCTTTGAGGCAATGAAAGAATGGGTCGAGGAAGCAGGCATCAATTTTGTGTATCTGCGTGATGAAGATCAATCAGTTGCCAAGGTTTATCAGGCTCAATGCACACCCGATATTTATGTATTTGATCAAAATAAAAAACTCGCCTATCACGGGCGTCTGGATGACAACTGGCAACAGCCAGAGAATGTAACAAAATCAGAATTACGAGAAGCTTTGGGCCTCATTTTAGCCGATCAGCCGATCAGTGAAACTCAACATCCAAGTATGGGTTGCTCGATTAAATGGAAATAAATTTAGGTAAGGCGAAGACCTGCAATCGGATTCGAAAATCGAACTGCAGGCCTTGTTGCCAATGTTGATTGACCGCTAGTCATGACGGAAGGCCTCACTGACCCCATCGATGACGCCGTTCGCGACTTCGTTTTTGAAGCGTAGACGGGAAATAGTGCTGAGGATACCGAGAATCAGTGTCGCACCCAATGTTACATCCAGATACCAAAGGGGGAACTGAATCCACCCTTGGTGAAGTGGGAGAACAAGGATCATTGAACTGAACTCGGCGGTGACCTTGAGTTTACCGAATCCGGTGGCCGCATTCCCACGAAGGTAGCGATCCGGAATCAGCTGAAAAGGAGGCCTCATTACGGTGCTTACGATGGCGATCAGGATGATTCCAATTGCCATGGGAATCGAGAAATATCCCATGAACGCCATCAGAAGGATGAAGGGCGGAATTTTGAATTTGTCCGCCAGTGGATCGAGCCACTTACCCGTTTCGGTGCCACCAGGGTGATCAAGCTCTCGCCCGAACCAACGCCAGTGATCCCGAAGGGTAGTGGGCGGCAAACCGACCCGAACGTAGCTAGGGTTCATCTTGGCCATCTTGCCATCAATGCGATCAAGCACGAGCCCGAACACGATGGTGAGCAGGCCAGAGTAGCTGTCGAACCAGAAGTAGAGGATGAAACCAGTCCACGTGATCGGGACACCCCACAACGTCATCCAGTTGGGGGAGAGTCCTCGAACGTGAGCCAGCTTTTTCCAGACAAACTTCGGAACGATCCACAGTATGAAGATCGCTAGGAAGAAAGCTGAACCAATGTGATACATCATTTCTTCAAAGGGTTGCATGAGGCGTAGCCTCCTTTCTTTGACTAGAAGATTAAAAAGAACATTGACCTATATATGAACACATTGAACACCCGAGAGGGGATCAATATGAAGGCCTCCATCTTAGGGGTGATTCAAAAAACTGTCAATTTACTTTTTAAGAGCCTTTTTTATTCGTTCAACTCCCTCCTCAATGTCTTCCATCGAAGACGCATAAGAAAAACGAATGTAATTGTCTCCCGCCTCCCCAAAAGCGCCTCCGGGAACCACGGCCACCAAAGCTTTTTCCAACAAGAATTCAGCAAATTTAAAGCTGTTATTCATCTTTTTAGTATAACAACCCGACACGTCTGGGAAGGCGTAAAAAGCCCCTTCTGGTTTTTCCAGTTTGAATCCAGGAATTTCATTCATCGCTTTATATAAATAGCGTCGTCGTTTAGTAAAAGCCTCCTTCATTATACTTATCGAATCCTGAGATCCATTCAGTGCTTCTA
>DAOWGG010000165.1 GCA_030637565.1 Candidatus Peregrinibacteria bacterium
CGCGTTGATTTTAATGTGCCGTTAGATGAAAATGGCGAAGTTCGTAACGACAAGCGCATTCGTCACGCTTTACCGACAATCAAGCACCTTTTGGAAGCAGGGGTTTCTCAGGTTATTTTAATGAGTCACGTGGGTCGCCCGAAAAACAACGAAGAAAATTTAAAAACAGGAAAGATCGCCGCAAAACTCGCTGAACATCTTGAATTGAAAGTGGCTAAAGTCGACGATTGGGGTGAAAATGGATTACCGGAAGCAAAAGTGGTGATGCTCGAAAATCTTCGTTTCCATCCAGGTGAAAAAAGCAAAGAAGAATCAGAGGTTGAAGCATTCAGTAAACAACTAGCGTCACTTGCGGATATCTACGTGAACGAAGCATTTTCAAATTCTCACCGAAAACACACCAGTATGATGCTTCCCAAATTAATGCCTGGCTTTGCAGGCTTTGGAGTGGAAAAAGAGGTTAGCTCTATTAAAAAGGCCATCGGGAACCCAGAACACCCTTTAGTAGCTGTGATCGGCGGGCTGAAAGCCGATAAATTAACCGCCATTGATAATTTACTAAAAACCGCCGATACCATCTTGGTAGCAGGCGCATTAGCTTTTACTTTATTAAAGGCAAAAGGAAAAAACATGGGTTCCAGTAAAATAGATGATGAGGGGCTGGAGGAAATGGGGGATTTAGTGCAAAGACTTTCAAATAATGAAAAAGTTCAATTACCAGTCGACGCGGTGGTAGCCGATGCTTTTGCAGAAGACGCGAATTTCAAGGACGTATCGGTCGACGACATGGAGGACGGCTGGATGGCGCTTGATATCGGCCCCGAAACCGTGGGGCATTATGTGGCGAAATTAAAAGAGGCAAAAACTATTTTATGGTTTGGTCCTATCGGTGCATTTGAAATGGAGCCGTTTAGCCACGGAACCAAAATGATCGGCCGCACCATTGCCGAAGCTGATGCGGTTTCAATCGTAGGAGGGGGTGATAGCGCTTCAGCGGTTGAAAAGATGGGGTTGGCGGACGATATAACACTGGTTTCTACGGGCGGCGGTGCTTCACTTAAAATGATTGAAGGAAAAGAATTACCCGCGATTAAAATTTTAGAAAGTTAACCTAAGTAACGAGCTTACTTGAGACCTGCCTGCCGACAGGCAGGCTCGCACTTGCACTTGCATTATGGCACAGCCATCTAGACAAATCGTTTATGTTGAAATCGATGACGAAGTCACCGCTATTTTTGATCAAATAAAAAACATTCGAAAAAAAGAAATTCTTTTAGTGGTGCCCAAAAAGGCTATTCTCTTTCAAAGCGTGGTGAATTTACGGATTCTGAAAAAGAAATTGATCGAGAAAAGTAAAAAATTAATTATCGTAACAGCAGATCGTAACGGAAAGCATTTGGCTGCAAAGGTAGGAATCCCTGTGATGCGTCGAGTGGAGGTTGAAAAAAAACTAGTTCCAAAAGAGGATGAAGTGGTTGCTTCTAAAATGAGAATCCAGCCGATACAGGCGCGTCGAAATTTATCACTAAAAGAGGAGCGTCCACAGCGATTTACGGAGAAAAAAGTGAGTATCCGCGAACTCATTCAGGAGTTTAGAAGTAAGGATAGAAATCAGAGGCGAAAATCGGCCGATTACAATACTTCTCTCCACAGAATAAAGCCAAGCCGAAAATTTTTAATAATGATTGTTTTTGTGAGTGTTGGCTTATTTATGCTGGTGAGCTACATCGCTCTTCCTTCGGCAACAATCTATATTCGTCCAAAATTCGATAATGTGGATTTTACAGTGAATATTACCTTAGCAGACAAGCGGAAGAATCAAACCTTATTAAAAGAAAATAAGCCCCATGTAATCGTCAGTGAGGTGGTTAGTGCGACCACCAAGCAAACCAAGGTGTTCACAACCGCTAGTAAAGAATTTAATGGGGAGAACGCCAAGGGTAAAATTAACATTGTAAATACAAGTAACGAAGAGTGGACACTAAAAGAGGGAACTCGATTTCAAAGTGATGAGGGGATTATTTTTCGAACCTCCAAAGGAGTCATCGTCCCCGGGCGAACGGAGGATGAGTTGGGAAATACCTCGCCAGGATCTTTGGTAGTGCTTGTTGAGGCAGACCCTTTTGATATTTATAGTGAGCCAGTAGGAGGAAGGGGAAACTTGCCCCCCATCCGCTTTATCATTCCAGGTCTCTCCAAGTACAATCAGCGAATTATTTGGGGGGAGTCCAAAGAAAGAATGGAAGGAGGGGTGACCGATTATCGCTCCATCGTAAAAGAGGAAGACATTGAATCGGCTAAAAAGCAAATTGAAGATAATTTGATATTAATGGCAAAGGAAGATTTAAGAACATACATCGATGAGGTGAATCAGCTCAATAAATCAAATCTGGTTTTACTCGACGACAGCCGTTATTTAAAAACAGAACTGCTCGACCTTCGTCTTTCCGATGATTTAGAGGGTAGTTATAAAGAAAAGTTTGAACTGTTTGCTAAGATCTCCGCTGAGGGGGTGGCATTTGATTATGATCAATTGTTTACCGTGCTCAAAAAAGAATTGGGAGGAAGGGCTCATCCTGATATGAAAATTCGTGACAGCTCAATAGAAGCAAAAAACATAACTTACGAGGTGATTGACGAAGACGAATTGCTCGGTCAAATTAAAATCACCGCTACCATTGTTGGAATCGAGGAGTTTGTGATCGATTCGACAACAGAATCAGGGGCTCGCTTTGGAATGAGGGTAAAAGAAAAGGTTCTTAACCTTTCTGTAGAAGAGGCAGAGGCGTTTATCAGTAACTTTGAAGAGGTGGATGCAGTTGAAATCAAAACATGGCCGGT
The DNA here is from genome assembly GCA_030637565.1 of Candidatus Peregrinibacteria bacterium. GTDB lineage: Bacteria > Patescibacteriota > Gracilibacteria > UM-FILTER-43-11 > UM-FILTER-43-11 > DAOWGG01. The sequence goes on from DAOWGG010000165.1 coordinate 2,842, forward strand.
TTGGGTAAATAGCCTCCCTCGTATCTCAGAAAGCATTGAAATCAAGCTAATGGAAAACTAAATATTCCAAAAGCACTTCACTCAGTTATCTTAATTGCTAGAAAATAAGTGAGCCTGAAAGGAAACGAGCGGACGAAGTTGAGCGAGCTTTTCTGTAAGGCGAAAACACCTGTTTGAAAAGGCCGTAAAACTTTTTGAAAGTTTTGCGGAATACTACAATTCTTCTAAATCGATTTTAGAAATATCCTCAACCTTTTCGTTGTGAGACGTTTCTGGATTGTAAATCTGATAGAACATTTCAATCAGTTGTGGAGTGGTTAGCTGTGTCACTCTTAGGTTACAAGACTCAAGTCCAGCTTTTACAATATTCACTCGTTCAGAAAGGTGTTTATTTAGCTCTTCAAATTCATGGTGACGTCTTTTAATGGCATCCACACTGTCTTGAGAAGAAATGCTCTGCATGAATTTAGCAAACATTCCAAGGTTCTGAGATCGATAAGGATCGTAAGGAACCACCACATAAAAATTCTTTTCCATAATATCCGCATATTCAACCAATTTTTGAATGTAATCCGCATATTCAAGGGTTTGATCCTTAAGAAGAGCACTCTCATGTTTCGCTGCCTGCTCTTTTACATTGTCGATGTACTTATCGATATCAAGCTTTCTAGACTTAACGCAAATCTGGATCGGGAAGTCGATTGAATTCAAAAACCCCTGATAGGCAAAGATAATTCCATTTTGCTCGTCTTC
>DAOWGG010000054.1 GCA_030637565.1 Candidatus Peregrinibacteria bacterium
AATTCAAAGGCAGAAAAAAGAATTTTAACCGCTTCTGCTCGATTAATAAATTGATCGGGTCTGAAAGTTCCATCGGAATATCCCTTGATAAACCCTAGCTCATGAGCTTTATTGGCGTAAGGGGTATACCAAGCGTAAAGAGGGACATCGGCGAAAGGGGTGTCTTCAATGTCATCGGGGTCCTCCGTTTCTGCCTCAACGGCTTTCAGTGCAATTTTTAAGAATTCAGCACGTGTTAAGTGGTCGTTTGGAGCGAAAACACCTTTACTGCGCCCTTTTACAATTCCTTTTCGATAAAGAGCTTCAATGTAATTTTTAGCCCAATGGGTTAGAACATCCTGAAAAACAGAGGCGTTAAAGCTTTTTCCGCTTTGCGCGATAAAAAAAGCTTTGGTTTTGTAGGCAGAAACAGTCACAGTTTTAGTATTCAAATCTGTTTCATAAAGGCCACGTGGATACTCAATATAGTCTTCATTTTCGGGGATATAGCTTAAAACAGTCGCTTCTTCGTTTGGATTAAAAGCATCGGTAAAAGGGATGGTGATTTTGTAAGGAGGATCAAAATGAAGAGGCTCTCCTTCTGCAGAAACAAATTCAAAAATAGAACGGAAAGAATATCCAAATTCAATCGGAAAATCTTTCATGTAAAGATTGTTGGGAGGTTTGATATAGCCAGTGAAAGGCTTCCCTTCTTCAGTGGTGATTTTGGTACCTCTCTCGAATTCAATCACAGTGCCTCGAATGATATCTTTAAAAACAAGAGGTCGAGCAATTGTGCCATTGTGTTCACGAGTGATATATATCGCTGGCTTACTGGTGATTGTCATTGGCGTGTCAGAAGGAAGAAGGGGGGCGGTAACCGCATTGGCTTTATAATCGTCAGGATCTTCCTCGCCTAAACGAACCACGCAGTAATTGCCACGAAGGACAAAGCCATAATTACATGACAGAACAGTGCATTCTGGGTATCGATTAACCACTTCTTTAGCGTTTTCAAATACAGGACAAACCAAGCTGTATCGATCCGTGCGAATGGCCGTTTTATTCCCCGCACCATCGACAGCAAAAGAGCGAACCGTCGTTCCTTTACGAACTGAAAAAGGCACAGTATAAACAGGGCTTGATTCCGAAATATTAACATCGTTCAATGTGTAATAAATAGTAGCCGTTTCATCTAAAAATTCATCACTATTGGTGTAGTCATCAACATAAGCTTTTAACTCAACGTTTTGCGCAAAGGTATAGGCATCTCCAGGAGGATAAGCCATTAAAGTAGGAGCAGTATAATCTTTGGCAATTGCTGTATGGAAAACGCTAATGTACTCATTGTCATTACTATCTCCTGTCATCGTGTTGCCAGATACATCACGGATACCTCTAAGGCGAAGAGCATGGCTATCATCTGAAAACAATTCTTGATTGATCAGAATAGTGATTGTTTTTTGGTCGCTCTCAAGTCGGAAGTCAAAATCCATTGGCTTCGCCGCATGTTCGAAACGTAGGGTGAAATTTGGAAGAATACTCGCTTCATCAATCGGTTCAGAGAAGGTTACGGAGAAGCTTTTCGTTAAAGTGCTAATCCCGGTGGTCCCATTAGGAATAGAGACTGAAGCAACAATTGGAGCCTCCATGTCCTCTAATTCACAGTAGGCACTACAGCCATCTCGGTTAATAAAATTACCATCATCACAAGCCTCTCCCTCGCTAAGAATGCCATCCCCACAATAGAGACTAGCAAGAGTCGTGGGGGCGAAGAAAAATCCGATTAAAAGAGCAAAAAAAGTTTTTCGAAGCATAAAGCTTATAGATAGGTTATTAAACTCCTATGTAGTCTAACAAATTTTAATAAAAAATAAAGAAAAGATTAATTGGCTCGACTCACATATTCACCCGTATCTGTATTAATAATAAGTATGTCGCCCTCGTTAACAAAGAGGGGAACAGTGACCGTGGTATCAGTTTCAAGAACAGCGGGCTTAGAACCTCCAGTAGCAGTATCTCCTTTAACACCAGGAGGAGTCTCAATCACTTTAAGCTCAACCTTTGGGGGAAGTTGAACGGAAATAGGTTTTCCTTCATAGAAAGTGACATAAACTTCAGTATCATCCTTTAAATAGGGGAGTGATCCCTCAATCTGATCAAGGGTTAATCCAAATTGTTCAAAGCTTTCATTGTCCATAAAAAAAGCACTTTCATCATCTTTATACAAATACTGGCATCTCTTGTTACTCACATCGGCAAATTCAAACGATTCACCTGCTAAAAAAGTCTTATCAAGCGCTGAACCATTGATAAGATTTTTTAGTTTAGTTCGCATAACTGGTTTACAAGCTTGTTTGCGACTGAATTGATTCCAAGTTACTAGGTACGGGCTCCCACTCACTTTTACAATGCTGCCAGTGCGAATATCGGTCAAATTTCCCATAAACAAAAAAAGTTCAAAAAATAAGCCAGACCAGTATAGCATAAAAAAGACTCTATTTATGCTCCCATTGAAGATTTTACTATATCCAGAATTTCTTCATGAATTTTAGTTCCGTTGCTCACGATAATATCACCATCTCCCGGTTGCCAGTCTTTTCCACTGAAATCCGTTGCTTTTCCCCCCGCTTCACGAACGAGCAGGGCGCCTGCTGCCAAATCCCACAGTGGTAGTTTGTTCATTAAATAAGCTTCACAAACTCCTTTGGCAACCAAGGCCATTTCGCAGCCCGCACTACGAAGACGAGCAGCGTCTCGGGAAGCGATTTTAAGCTCCACCACATAATGTTCTGCTTCACGGATTGCTTTCGGATCGGCTGCATGGCAATAAAGAAGCATTGAGCTTTTTAAATCACTTTGTTTAGAAACGTGAATGGGGTCACCTCCTTTAAAGGTGCCGCCCCCCTTAGTTGCATAATATAAATTATCAGTAATCGGTTCATAAATCACAGCGACAACGGGCTCTTTATTTTGAAGAAGACAAATAGAAGTGCAGAAAAAAGGAGTTTCAAAAGCATAATTCTTAGTTCCATCCAATGGATCCAAAACCCAAACCCATTCATTATCTGGATTATCAGAAGTGCCCTCTTCGCCAATAATCCCATGGTCAGGAAAAGTTTCTTTGATCATTTTTGCATACAAAGCTTCTACTTCTTTATCCACATCAGTCACAAAGTCGTGAGGCCCTTTGAGCTCAATTTGTTCTTGCTCAAGTTTACCAAAATTGTCTTTTAAAATATTCCCACCCCCTAAGGCCATTTCTTTGGCGAAGTCTAAAAAATCTTGCAACATAGTTCAGTTTATTTTCTTAATTTAAATAATACATCAAGTATAGGAAAAAATAAGATTTAAGTCATCTTGAAAACTACTTGTAACTTCTATATCTTTTATACGTTGCAAACAAGGGCCTGTAGCTCAGTGGTTAGAGCAGTCGGCTCATAACCGATTGGTCGAAAGTTCAATTCTTTCCAGGCCCACCATTAAAAAGCTGATCTGAAAGATTGATTGGCTTTTTAGTCTGTTTTTTTAAACCGATCTACCTATGTAGGTGACAGGTGTTTTTTTAAAGTCCGTCCGACTAGAAATCAATCCAGTTCGATTGGCACCAGGGCAACTAGCAGTCCTTGCGATTCGATTGGTTTTATCAATCCATTCTAAAAAAATAATACTGTGATTCCCATATTGATCGAATGTATTTTTATTATTGATATAAAGCCAATCTCCAGGGGTGATTTGGCTCACTAATTCTTCGCTCGCATGGTTACTTCCGCAATCCTTCCCTTCATACGACTTAAATTTAAAAATTCTTTTTCGTTCCTTTATGCTGTATCCTGCTAGGTTATAAACTTGATTACACCAATCCCAGCAATTTTCTCCTTTTATACCCTTCATCAAAGCCTCTTCGGTTGCATGAGTGACTTTTTCACCATTATTTAATGACTCCAGTGATTCCGTTGAATCACTCATTGGGTCAATTTGCTCTGAGTTGTTAATCGGAACAATAAATTTAATTTCAGAACCATATTTTTTCGCATATTTTTCGAAAGGAATAGGCGCCCTACCTCTTTTATTTCGATAAGGGTCAAAAACATACCATTTCCCATCAACCCCCTTAAATCCAACAGATCGTTCATACTGACTGCCAGTCATTATAATGTCGCATAGGGTTTTCCCGCTTGAGTTGAGCTGTTGAATTTTTTCATCAGGATTTCCCCGAATGATTTGAGTATTTGTATTGAGATAAAATCTTTCAATTTGATCAACATTTTCACTTGTGGGGATAATATCGGAAAGGCTGTATTGCCCCTCTTTGATTTCAAGTTTTATTTTTTGAATATCAGCCTCAGCTTGCTTAGTATCACTGCTAATGGGGCGAAATATTTTTCGAGGAGCAAGTTGTTGAAAATTCAGCCGTGCCGTGCCAGAAGGGTAAATAATAAGCTTTTCATCCCTGCCCGATGCAACTCTTCCTTGATTGTCTCTATAAGGGGCTGATTTTATCGTATTTTGATCGAATGGCTTTGGCTGAGGTTTTG
>DAOWGG010000124.1 GCA_030637565.1 Candidatus Peregrinibacteria bacterium
ATATTTGATTAATGTTGGAATTTCTAAAAGTCGAATTCGCTCTTTGGGGAGCGCTAGTGAAGCACTTGATATTCTTATGCCTCAACAAGAGAAAATTAAAGAGGTTCGAGATCACATTCATTGGCTGCTTTGCGACATACGGCTGGGATCAGGAGATGGTGGAGAAGAATTGATTGAAATGGTTCGGCATGATTTTCCTCATCGACCTTTTATTAGTGCAATGAGCGGAATAAAACAGCCAGATGAAATTCAACGCTCTATTGAAAATCATGCGGATGAATTTTTATCAAAGGGTGATAAAGGTTTTTATAAAATTAATCTTCAACACACAGTTGAGAAAGTTTCCAATTTCTTTATTGATGCAACACAAGCTGAGGCGGATGCGATCAATGTCGAAATGAAAAAAATTGATGCAACACAAGCTGAGGCGGATGCGATCAATGTCGAAATGAAAAAAATTGAATTTTCTGAGGATCCTGAAGAAACTAACGGGCGAAATTGGTATGAGGCTCGGGAAAGTATGATGGATCTTCGCAATCCAGAAACGGAAGCCTGTTTTGCTGCTGTATTGGATCTGGATGGAACGCTCTCCAACCCTTTTACTATGGAACGATTTGTTGAATTTTTAACACAACCCGAAAAAGAATCACCATTGGATCAATTAATGGATCAAGATTTGACCAAAGGTCAGCAGAGCCGAAATCGCACTGCTCTAAAAGAGTTAAAAGATCTATTTAAAGCTTATAACAAAAAGAAGGCTGAAGCCAAAAAAGATCGTCCTGCTTTCACAGAAGAAGAGTATCAGGCTTTTATTGAAGCAACTGATAATAAATATGCTGCAATATTACAAGGATTAAAAGCGGTTGATGTTTTTGATTTAGGTGAAAAATGGTGTCAGCAAGATGCCCCTCAGCACCTTCATAGTCATGCACTGCCTTTAGTTCGATTGCTTAAATATTTAGGAATCACTCCAACTCTGATTACTGGAACTCCAGCAGAAGCGGTATCTGGTTTTCGCAAAGCCCTAGGAATCACTGAACGTTGTCACCCACTTGAACTATGGGCTGATGCCGAGGGGAGATATACGGGCGCGGTAAAATATCATACTGGATTACAAGCATCTAAGAATGCTCTGATGAAAAAAATAACTAAAAACCATCAAATTGTTTTAGGAGCGGGAGATCAGCAATCCGATGACCCCTTGTTTGAACATGCTCTTTTGAACGAAATTGATGCATTTTTAGGATTAGCTCTTTATTTTGGTGGACTTGGAGAAGAAATGAGCGGTCGTTTTTCGCGCCACTATGGAGAACGACGAATTTTAGACATCCCCTATAAGAAATTCACCACGGGATCGATTGTAGAGCTGGTTATTGAGAGACTTCATGCTGTGATGCAAATGCAAAAAGAACAAACTGGTTTAGTCGGTGAATTGAGAAGTAAATTGACCGACTTAATTTTAGACCGAAGTCAGATTAGGAATTTTATTGACTAGACTTTATTTAAATCGACTCAATTGCTCGAAGAAAAGGTTTTTGATCTGCTTGCTATCAAAAGCGGTATCAAATATTTTGAGGTCGGTAATAATTCCGCCAAATGGTGAAACATCCGCGCCATCGTTACCAATGTAAAGGTCGGCTGTTGGACTTAGGTTGCCAGTAAGAGTTAGCGTGGTGCTTGTACCACTTTGTATTCCATCTACATAAATTCTTCCCTCTGAGTTTGTCTGATCAATCACCAAAGCAACAAAATGGAAAAGATTATCCGTGATTGGATTGTCGGCACTAGAGATAGTTTGAGTCGCCACATCGTCCCCAATTTCACCATATAAATTATCTCCCGCTAAATCACCACGATAGAAAAGACCATAACGGTTATTTGGATCGGTTTGTTTTAAGAAAATGGCTTGGGAGGAAGCTGTTGTATAATCGGTCAGCCGTATCCAACCAGCGATCGTAAAGTCATTGGTTCCGAATTGTAAGCCTGGGTGATCCAGCATTGTTAAATAATCATCTGTGCCGTCAAAAATATAACCTGGTTTCTTTGGCTGAGCTGGGAAAGTGGTTGAATCCGAACCATCTCCGAGAATGGCGTGAAGCTGAGTGCCACTTAAATCTAAACTGGCTGCCACTTCATACACTTCAATGTCGTCCCATTCGGTGTAGCCCGTATTGGCGATCGTTATACCACCAAATAAAAGTTCATAACCCGTCGCGCCCGATTTGACCGTGAAATCAAATTGCTGCCAATTGGTCGAAGTGGTTCCAATCCATATATTTTTACTATCGGAGGTTTGATAGATTTTTGGTGCATGAGTGCCATCACTTCGTGCCCAGCCCGTCACACGGTAGCCTGTTCCGCTGGTGAATTCGGACTGACGAGTGTATACATCGGCTGCACTACCGCTTAAATTTTCAACTCTCAACAAACGCGTTCCCCCATGAGGTGTTTGGGTTTGTTTGGTTAGTGTTGCAGCGGTTGTCCCTCCGCCTGTATCCCATTCGGCTTCCACGGTTGTTTTTTCCATATCGCCATCAATGTGATTATTGACTTCAATCACTGAAATATTATCAAATTCGGCATAGCCTGCTGAAGATGTATTTACATCTAAAATAACTGATTGAAATTCTGTGGTATTTGTTACATCAAAATACTGCCAACTAGTACTATTTGTTCCTGTCCACGTTGGAGGACTACTTCCAAGAAAAAATCTTGGGATTCCAGCACCCCCATCACCCCTTGCCCATCCAGTAGCTCTATAGGTTTTACCTAGGGTAAGTGCAGTTAATTGTTTCGCCTCAGGGTTAGCCACTCCGCCATAAGTCACTCGGAGCACCTGACTGCCTTGTTGTGGGGTGGTGGTTTCTTTAGAAAGAATAGCACTGTTTGCAACTGTCCACGCAGTGGTTCCTACCGCCTCCATCGTCCCATCCGTCAAATATTCCGTTGGTAATTGATGGTCTAATCCCCTCATTGGAATGGTGGCGATTGTACAAGCAGGATTCAGATCACAATCATGTCGATCCAAGCAATCGGTTCGACCGTCTCCATCATCATCGGTGCTATTGTCACAAATTTCTGCAGTACATTGATTGGTGGTAGTAAAGGTAACAGAGCCAGTATAACTACCCGCTGGAGTACCGCTTGGAATTTGAAGTTTCCAATACGCATCTAAATTTGTTTCAGTATCGGATGTATGATCGCTTCGTTTTCTTAAATCTTGATTAAAGCACCCAGTGGTTCCGCCTGTCGTTCCAGCCGTATCAACCAGTGGGAAAGGCCCATCTCCAGTGGCACTGTCTCCCCAATTGAATGTGGAAGTTTCCATACCCCATTTCTGCTGTGCGAGCGGAATGGTGCTAGACCCACATGACACAGGGGTTGAGCAAGTCATATCAATTCCAGTAAGCAAAAGATCGTTCGTTTGATTTCCAGCATTTCGAACTGAAACAGTTTGAGTACTAGAACTACCACCAATTTCAACGGCTCCGTAGGCGATACTTGTATCTACCACATCAATTCCTGCAAGGGCATCAACCGTAAAGCTGTTAGAGTCGACCTGATCGGTTACACTGCCTTGTTCATCGGTAATATTTACATGAGCCAGCCAATTCGTTCCGTCGTTGATATTAAACCATGCACTGAAGTCACACTGTACGGTTGCATCGGTATCGGTACCACTTAAATTATTACTCAAAGTACAACTAGCATCAGTGTAACAATCATTTTCATCATCTGTGCAAGTACCACTGCTCAACTCAATATCATCACCATCATAGATCACTGCATCTGCACCAGTGATATCAGTGTCTCCATTGTTATCTTTTGCAGTCACAGTGAAGTTATAAGCGGTTGAACCACCCGCAGTTGGGGTTAAAGTACTAGCCGTATAATCAACTGCATTGGAAATGTAAGGAGTTACATCTTCTACTGTAATAAATTGAGATTCTGGATTGTTAGTTGTGCTGTCGTCTACTAGATTATTCTCATCAAATACATGCACTGTATACCGGTTGGCAGTTGGCGAATTAGCATAGGTGCTATCCACATCATGTGCCTGTGGAATACCTATATATACAGGATTCGTATCTACATCATTGGGATCAGTATCTGTTTCATCGCAGTACTGTGTACCGATTAATTTGGTAATCGTTCCTCCATTACCTATATACCACCCAAGATTCTTATTAACAAAATACAGCCCTCTAAGTGTTGTGGTTTCATTGTTAGACTCCTCTATCCAATTGATACCGCCATCAATAGTTGATAAAAGTATACCAGAATCCCCTATAGCCCAGCCTGTATTTTTATCTGTAAAAAAAACATCCACCAGATAGGTAGTCGTTCCGCTGGTCTGAGCGCTCCAATTTGAACCGCCAT
>DAOWGG010000097.1 GCA_030637565.1 Candidatus Peregrinibacteria bacterium
AAACCTGTTAACAAAGCGATCCAAAGTGCCTTACTTCGTGAATATTTATGAGCGATTAAACCAAGTGCCACTACCAATCCCTCTGGCATGTTCTGTAAACCGATTCCGATGGCGAGCGATAGACCATTGCCCACATCTCCTCCTCCAAAACCAACCCCTACCGCAAGACCTTCTGGAAAGTTATGGATTGTGATCGCAAAAATAAATAACCACAAGCGCTTCAGTGATTTTGCATCAATTCCATGATGACCCGTTTCAAAATGATCGTGAGGGACATGTTTGTCACTGAGATATAAAAACCACCCACCCAAGAACATTCCTGCTGCGATAATCCCCGCTGCAATCGTTTTATTCCCATAAAATAATTCCGCTGCTTCTACGCCTGGCATAATAAGGGAAAAGGAAGTTGCCCCCAGCATAATTCCTGCTCCAAACCCCATCATCAAATCGACGGTTCTATCGGAAAACTTTTTGGTAAATAGAATTGGAAGAGCCCCCACTCCAGTGGCAAGCCCCGCTGCTAAACTAGCGAGTAATCCGAGCTTAACAATCGATATGCCACTTAAGAATTCAATAAAGTTCATATTTTGCTTTAGATAATTTTATATTCCACTGTATCAGAGTTAACTCTTAATGACAATGGTTATTAATAAGGAATTACGTTGTATTGTATCACCTTTTAATCAGACTCCCACTCCCAATGACATGTGGTGGCAGGGATTTCGGTGTATTGAACCTTTTCTTCACATTCAGCTTTTGAATAATTACCGTAAGGACCATGAATTGACGGAGGAATATTCCCCTTCTTGAAATCACAACGAATTGTACAATCCCCAACTCTTTCTCCAGATGAAAAATAAGCAAGGGCTATAATCCCAAAAGCGACTAAAACAATGATTATATTTTTATTATTTTTAGGCATATATTTTGATTAATGGATATTTAATGGAGGAAGGGAAGGGATTTGAACCCTCGATTCCGATTGCTCGGAATACTGCTTTTCGAAAGCAGCGCTTTCAACCACTCAGCCACCCTTCCATTGATTATTTTCTATTTTTTTCTAAAAAATACTGCACAATAAAAAGAAGGCCGATTGTTACCGGTGTACCACTGACTATTATTGCTCCCTCCATATGAGTTCCTCGGGCAATAAATAGATAAAAACTCAAGCCAGCTAAAACCCATAAAACTCCACCAATCATCTCCCACCTCCAAGAAATAAATAAAACACCTGCGAGTAAAAAGGTGGGAATATTATGCATTAAAAATGCGATCAAGGTTTCCCACAAGCTATACCCCACTCCAAAAACGTCCATCGAAAGTAGCCCGACAAGCAAAATAAAAAAAATTGCGAATAGTCGTGGTGGCCAGAAGATAATATTATTTCTTTTTTTCATTTGTTCATTTATTCATTTTATAAGACCTAAAAATATGATAGTTTGATGGAACTTAATTATCAACTAAATGCTCAAGGAACGCGTCGCCTCCTTCATTCAACATCCGAAAAAATCGCTTTTTAAACTTGCCGCCCCTGTCGTTGCTGGAATGGTGGCTCATACGCTTTACAATATCATCGATACCGCTTTTGTAGGCCGACTGGGATCTGAAGCGATTGCCGCCTTAACTTTCTCTTTTCCGATCTTCTTTATTTTCATCGCTATAAGCTCTGGGCTAGCAGCTGGTGTTGGATCACGTATTTCACGCTATTTAGGAGCTGACAATCCAAAAGCAGCCGAAAACACCGCTATGCATGGCCTCTTTCTTTCTTTGATTCTATCTGTCTTGTTGGTTGTTTTTGGAATTATGGGACTAAAGCCCTTGTTTTCCCTTTTTGGTGCTTCCGATGAAGTTTTAATGCTTGCGGTTTCCTACACCACAATTATTTTAGTTGGAACTTTATTTATTCTGCCCGCCAATATTCTAAGCACCATTCTTTCATCTCAAGGTGACACGAAGACGCCAATGAAAATTCAGATCACCACCTTAATTCTTAATATTATTCTTGATCCGATTTTGATTTTTGGATTTAACTTAGGAGTTCAAGGTGCTGCGATTGCCACCCTCTGCTCTTTTATTCTCTCTCTAGTACTTTTCCTTTATTTTACAAAAGCGAACTCCCATCTATCAATCCATCTTCGATCCTATCGATTCTCACCTTACATTCTTAAAAACATTATTGTTGTTGGGGCTCCTGCTAGTATGGTAATGCTGATGATGTCGGTTTATGTGATGGCTCTTAATGGCTTTATGTCCCACTTCAGTATGGATCATGTAGCCGCCTTTGGAATGGCAATGCGCCTTGAAAGTGTTGCTACACTACCGATTGTCGGCCTTTCAATGGCGCTCTTAACGCTCGTGGGGATGTTCGAAGGCGCAAAGCGCTTTGACTTAATTGAGCTTATTAGTTGGTTTTCGATTCGAAGCGGCATTCTAATCACCTCTATTATCGGTGTTTTCTTTTTTACCTTCCCTGAATTCATTTTTCAAATCTTTACCAGCGACCCAAAACTTCTGATGATCAGTAGCGATTACATGCGAATCAATGTCCTCACCTTCCCGCTCATGGCGGTCAGCATTCCTGCCGGGCGTATTTTACAAGGAATGGGATATGGAGCTCCAGGTTTTGTCTTTAATTTTATCCGTGTATTCCTTGTCGCACTCCCACTTGCCTACCTTTTTGTTTATATTTTAAGCCTGCCGTATTTATTTGTGCCCGTCGCGATGGTGATAGGTGGAATTGTTGGTGGTTTTGTTGCGATTATTTGGCTTAAATTGAAATTGAGGAAGAAGCTTAAATAAAAAACTCATGAAAGATCATGAGTGATTTAGTGGCGGAGAGACAGGGATTCGAACCCTGGAGACCCTTACGAGCCTACTCGCGTTCCAGGCGAGCCCATTCGACCACTCTGGCATCTCTCCGTATTTAAGTTATAGGCAATAAGCAGTAGGCAATAAGCTATTCATAAAAAGAGACTTATTACTTATAGCTTAACGCTTATAGCCTATTGAATTATTTTACTTTGGAAGCCGTTTTTAAACACTTAGCACAAAGTTTTGTCTTTTTCATAGCTCCCTTAGCATCCATCATTTTTTTAATGATTAGGTTGGGAAGGAACCGACGCTTGGTGCGACGATTTGAATGACTGACATTGTGCCCAGTGGTTGGGCCTTTTCCACACTTTTCACAAACTTGTGCCATAATGAGTCTTTAAAAAATAGCCCACATAAACTATCATCTAGGTAATCTTCTGTCAAACCAAACTTTAAACTATGGACATTCTCTATCTCATCATCGCACTGGCCATCTGCATTTCCGTTCACGAAGCGGCCCACGCCTGGACGGCCTATAAGCTCGGTGATCCGACTGCTAAAATGGCGGGTCGAGTTTCCTTGAATCCAATGAGACATTTGGATATTTTAGGAACTTTAATGATCTTTATTGCTCATTTTGGATGGGGAAAACCTGTTCCATTCAACTATCACAACCTCAAACACCCACGACGAGATGCGGCGCTGATCGCCTTAGCTGGACCTTTTAGTAATTTCTTAACCGCCATCGTCATCGCCTTTGTTTTTAAATATATTCAATCGATTCCTCTTTTTTTACTTGAAATACTTCGAGCTACTTTTAGTTTAAGTATCGTCCTTTTTTTATTTAATCTCCTTCCCATTGCCCCTTTGGACGGATCGAAACTGATTGGACTTGTAGTCCCCCACTCTAAAGAGGCTTGGTATCAAGATTTTCTTTCCAAGGGACCATTCTACCTAATTTTACTCATTATTTTTGATCGGCTTTTGGCTGAAGTTGCGGGGATTCACCTACTAGGAACCTTTTTACAATACGGATATGAATTCGTTACTTTTTTTATATTCTTTGCTACCTAAGCTATAAATTGTCAACAAAACTTGGTTGATTGTTGAATAATTTTTTGGTTCAATGAAGTTAGAAAATAAACTCTCCAAATGAGGAGAGGAAAACAAAAACAAAAATCTCGAATGTGTTCGCTCAGTTTTGTATGTTGAATCGGTCATAATATATATGGGACAAA
>DAOWGG010000081.1 GCA_030637565.1 Candidatus Peregrinibacteria bacterium
CCAATCATTATTGAAAATGAAATGCTAAAAGTTAAAAACAACCCTGAGCTCATGGGTATAATAAATGAAAACGCCGATCAAATTCACAGTCTTATCCAAATCCTTCGTAGTCTTGGAAATGTAAACAGTGAATCCGAAATCAGTCCTTGGCTTATAACACTTGCTGAACTTTTTGAGGAATTATTAGATTAGGAAGTTGTCATTTTTAGTAATTCATTCACTGCCTAAAATAGCTTTTTCAATAAATACAAACTTATTGTTATTACCTACAACTAGTGTTTATACGAAATGTTTTACCGATAACATCCCGATCCGATAGGTTATACGAACTCTTTTACAACTTCAACTTCGGCGGAAAAAATTCCTGACGAATGAATAACAAAGCGAGGCCAAAAGCGATAGATAGTAGAAGGGTAAAAGTAGCCCCGAAGAGATAGGTGTTTTTAATCTCGATCAAATCGTAATCGCTGTTACTCAGAATAAAATGCGTGTTGCTGTTGCCGTTGTATTCATCAATCTTACTCTGTAAAAAGGCATGAGCCGATTCAATCGCTTCCTGCTCCACAGGTTCCGAAGAACCGAGGGTAAAAATAATGTTCTGACGTTCCTGCATGTACATGGTGATCTCGGTATCTTCCGCCAGTTCAGCTGATTTAATGAGATCCTCACGGAAGTGGGGGAATCGAGTCCATCCAATCATGGTTTGACCGAAGTAATGAGCGCCTTCGTTGAGTTTATGAAGATCGACGCCGTCAAATTTCACACCTGTGGTCGCAAAAAACTTCCCCTCGTATTTTGGCTGAGTGTAGGAACCAGAAGAGATAAGGAATAGGAATTGACCCGCAACCACAAGGACTGCCAGAAGCTGAAGCGGTTTTTTGTACTTTTTATACTTTTTAAGCATGTTTGAATGGATTATTAAGAGGGGAATATAATAGCAAAGCACCTCTTAATTGTCATCCTGTTTTTGTTGTACGGAAAAAAACATCAAAAAGATTAGTAATTGATAATTAGTAATTAGGTCTATTGATCCATCATCAACGCATTGAATCGTTTGGCGGCTAAATTCCCAATCGAACCGTTCTGATCAAACTCGTAAGCCTTTTGGTATTCCTCCATCGCCAATTCATCCTTCTTCAGTTCTTCGTAAAGCTTGGCCAGGTTGTAATGAGGAGCGGCGACTTCGGGAGCGCCTTCAATGGCTTTTAGAAGATTCTTTTCCGCTTCCACATAGTTTTTAGTTCCAGTTTGACTCCATCCAAGTAAATTATAGGCCATTGGGTCTTCGGGGAAGGTCATGACCGCCATTTCACCGAGCTTCATCGCCTTCGCAGGTTCATGAAGGAAGTCGAGGTAGATCCAGATAGGACGAACAAAGGCGTTTACGTCTTGTATATTGTATTCAAGAATTTCTTCGTAAGCTTTTACCGATTCTACGTAATTTTCGGTTTCCAAATAAAGATCAGCGAGCTTTTGCTCAACAACCACTTTGGGCTTAAAGCCATTTTCAAGCGCGTAGTTCATATAAATAATCGCATCGTCGAACTGAGAGAGCTCAGAATAGGTGAGACCAAGGAAATACTGAGTGGCGGGCCAAGAGGAATCCAACTCATAAGCTTGTTCAAAGGAAGAGAGAGCAAAAAGATACTTTTCTAGATTCAAATAAGAAAATCCAAGAAGAATCCAAGCATCTTTTAAATCGGAGCGATCCCTTAAAATTTCTTTGAGCTTGAAAATCGCGAGTTCATATTCGTCAATCTGACTGAAAGAACGAGCCAGAAGCTCAGCAAGGTAGAGTTCTTCAGCCGCCTGAGCGAATTCAAACTCCTCATAACCGGCTAAGATTTTTTGAGCTTTTTTAGTCAATTCACCATCCGCAGTCGGATCAGCGATCAATTGTTTCAGTAAATCTTTTCCTTCGTCGTGTTGGTCATGAGCAATGGAAAGAATAGCCTTTAGATAGATAAGACGAGCGTCGGTTAATCCTGCGTTCAAAAGCTCGTCGGTTCGAGTGATCGCTTGGTCAAAATCACTTTGTTTAATAGAAATAAGCACTAAGTGGTACTTGGTTTCAAAATGATTGGGTTCTAGCTCCAGAATTTGCTCTGCATTTTTGCGCGCTCGCCCATAATCCATCAGCTCTAAGTTAGCCTGCACGAGCTTAAGGTAAGGTTCAGTTCGTTCTGGTTCTAAATTCGCCGCTTTTACATATTCGTTTGAGGCGTAAGTTAAAAACCCACGGTCAAAATAATAATCACCCTTTTCGATTCGTTCGTCGTAAGAAAGGTTTACCTCTTCTGGTTTTTTAACAATGATTTGAGGGATTTTCGGCTTTTCAGGAATAATAAACTCATCAGAGCTTCCGCCAAAGAAAGGGACGTCAGAAAAGCTAATGCGAATGATCTGGTCGCCCAAAGCGATAACAAAAGCGAGAGCAACAGCACCGATGATGGCGAATATTTTTTTCATGGTAGTGGCGAGAAACACGTTCCGAGCGAAATAAAATCCAAAGGATGCTATGAAGCGAGGACTCCGATGTATTAATTTGCATGCAAATTAGTGCAATCGGAGAGTGTTTCCCCATTGAGGCAGCACAGGGCCACTACTCAATATTAAAATTATTAAAACGCGGATGAAATAGTAGCAGAACAAGAGGGGACTCTCAAGAGAAAGTCTTAATGTTTTTGCAGTGTCTTCTTGAGACTCACACTCGCACTCGCTACTCTCTCAGTGCATATTGCAATCGCCAGCCCATCAGCGGCATCGTCGGGCTTAGGGTGACGGGTGAGATTCAGCATTCGCTTTACCATTTCCTGAATCTGCCATTTATCAGCGGTTCCGTGCCCCGCAACATTGTTTTTAATCTGCAACGGAGTGAATTCATAAATCGGTATCTTAAAATCAGAGGCGGTTTGAACAATAACACCGCGAGCCTGAGCCACTTTAATCGCATTCGTTACATTCTTGGCAAAAAAGAGCTCCTCAACCCCAATGGCATCGGGTTTGATCGATTCAATCAGCTTCACCATATCGTATTTAATAATATTGAGTCGCTCGGGCAATTCCAAATTCGCCGCGGTTTTAATCACACCACAATCCAAATACTTCAGTTTTCCTTTATTACTTTCAATCACTCCAAAGCCGACAGTAGCGAGCCCGGGATCAATTCCTAAAATTATTGCCATATTTATTAGTCATTAAGAAGGTCGATCGCCGATTTCAACGCCGTCATATTGTAGGCATAGTTCATGCGAGTCGCACCCAAGATCCCCATCACTCCTTGAAAGCCCTTGTAATTATAGCGCTGAACCAAAATACTACAGCTCTGAATCTCGGGAATCACATTCTCATCCCCAATATAAAAAGAAGGCTCATCCCCAACTTTTAGACCAGAAATCAGATCGGAAAACTTATTCTCCAGTACTTCAATCACCTGAGTGGCCTGAGAAGGGTCAGCGCGAAATTCGGGCTGTTTGAGTACATTGCTGATTCCCATATAAAATAGACGTTTGTTATCGGGAACAGTCGCAAAACTCACATTATTGGTAGTATGAGCCAAAATAGCGACCATTTCATGCACTCTTTCTTTCGCTTTTTCCAGATAATGCTGACGACGAAGCCCTTCCATATCCTCCTTTACCTGATTCAGAAGCTTTAAATTGAATTTCAACTGATCCACAAAAAGCCGATAGGCTTGGCTGGTGGGCACACGCCCCGCGGAAGTGTGGGGCTGAACAATGAATCCTTCCTGTTCCAAAACCGCCATTTCATTACGAATGGTCGCCGAAGAGACATTGAGATCATATTCCTCATAAATCAGCTTGGAGCCGATAGGGGAAGCGGTCTCAATAAACTTTTCAACAATCGCCCTTAAGATTTTTTGCTTTCGAGGATCCATTGAGTAAAATTAGCAGTTTAGAAGATTAAGTGCTAATAATTCTCGCAGAAAAGGAGAGAACTGTCAAAAAGCTTTTAGGGGTTGACTTAAAAATAAATTCTATTACAATGTTATCTTATACCTAAGATTATTTTAAAATGGGAATTAACAATAAAAATTCAATAGATGATGCCTTATTAGCCTATTGTGGCATAGAGGAAGGGGAAAAAAAGGAAACCATTTTTGAAGCAACTAGTGAATCTGAAAAAGGATTATGGGTAGTAGCAGACCGAATTGTTAAAGCTTTAGCAATAGGTTCTAAAGAAAGAGCGCATCAGATAACTCAAGATGCCAAGGAGGCAGGGATGGATATGAATAAGCTCGCTGAAACATGTAAAATTTTAAAAAGTAAATAATTAATAAGATATGCCCGAAGTTGCCCATGAAACCCCCGAAGCCATACGTGACGAGCGTATAAAAAACGAATTTCTTCAGCGATTAAAAAATCCAAATGAATGGAGCGGGCTTCGCTCTTTAGCGTTTTCTAATCAAGATATTTCCTTTATTGATGAGGTGGCTGAAGCCTATCGATATCTTTTAGAAGCAGGGGAGTTTAAGTCTTGTGAAAATTTCCCAAGATTAAGAAAACTCATTTTGTTCAATGGTGATAAAGAAGAATACGACAAAATTGATTTTTTTAGCATTGCGGACGAGGTGGCACGCAAAGTTCTTCAAGATGGGAATGTCGAATTGGCAAAAAGAATCCAAAGTGAATTCAGTAATGGTAAAGAGATGCTTGTTGACTGCCAAAGAGAGGCTAAAGAAGGGCTTAGAAAAAGACTCGATTCACTTTTAACTCAATTTGAGGAGGTTGGTATAGAGATAAATCGACAAGGAATAATGACAGTTTTGGGAGAGGAGTAGGGGTATTGGAATAAAAAGAAGGGCTCGTTAGAAAAGTACAGCACCAGCTTTTTGAATGTACAACAAAAATGCAAAGGTAAATGCGGGGTTTGGGGCAGAATGACCGTGACGATTAGGCGATTGATTGTACAACGATGCTTACACGGTTCATGGAGCCCCAATGTTTTTTTGCTTCGTTTTTTTGACACCAAAAAATGAAGAAGGATGAATAAAATAGAATCGTCACACTTCAAAGAGGCATTACATCACAAAAGTAAGTCGCGGCCTTTGCCGCTATATTATAGAGTGATGGTTATTCGACTCCACAACACTTCTTATATTTCTTCCCACTTCCACAAGGACACGGCTCATTTCGACCTGCCTTAGGAACATTCGGATTTGGCGCACCCGCAGCGATTTTTTGAGCCACGCGTGCTTCGGGAGACCTTGCTTGGTGAAGGCTGGATTGATTAACATTGCTTTCAATCGCTGAATCGTTGGTTTGAAGGTTGGCAGGATTAACAGGAGATTTTGTTAGCGTGCTTCGAGGCGCTTCAACGTTGATCTGAACTTTAAACAAAGTATTGATCACATTGTGCTGAATGGAGGCAAGGAGCTTTTTAAGCATCACGAAGGAATCCTGTTTGTATTCCATTAAAGGATCGCGCTGACCATATCCACGAAGGGAAACCGATTCACGCAAATTGGTCATCGCATCAATATGCTCCATCCATAAAGTGTCCACCACACGAAGTAAAATGCCTTTTTCAACCTGACGAAGCATTGGGGGCTCAGGAAGAGATTCTTCTTTCAGTCGATGTTCCGTATGAAGAAGGTTGGTAAGGTATTCACCCATTTCATCGGGCTGATCGAGTGTTTCAAAGTCGGTTACATCCACCTTTTTGGTTTCATGAGGAAGCAGGGCGTTGATTGCCTCGGCAATTCCATCCAAATCCCAATCGGTTCGATTCTGACTATCGGTTCGAGAGTGAACAATATCGAGCGCCTCGTTTTTCATGAGCTCCTGAACCTCGGCTTTTAAATCCTCATTTTCCAAAATTTTCAGTCGGCGGGCATAAATAATCTCACGATGCTTATTCATCACATCATCGTATTCCAAAAGGTGCTTTCGAATGTCAAAGTTATGTCCTTCCACGCGCTTTTGAGCGGACTCAATACTGCGAGTGATCAATCGGTTCTCAATCGGCATGTCTTCCGGAAGCCCAAGGGTTTCCATCATTTTTTTGATTTTATCAGCGCCAAATAAACGCATTAAATCATCTTCCATCGACACATAAAAACGACTTTCACCCGCGTCTCCCTGACGACCAGATCGTCCACGAAGCTGATTGTCGATACGTCTTGAGTCATGTCGTTCGGTACCCATAATCACCAAACCGCCGAGTTCTTTCACTCCTTCACCCAATTTAATATCCGTTCCACGACCCGCCATATTGGTCGCGATGGTCACCGCGCCTTTTTGACCAGCTTTGGAAACAATTTCCGCTTCCCGTTCATGATTTTTCGCATTCAAAACTTCATGAGTAACACCACTCATTTTCAGGAATTTAGAAAGCATTTCCGATTGTTCTACCGAAACCGTACCCACCAAAACAGGCTGACCTTTTTCGCTATACTTTTTGATCGCTTCCACAGACGCCATATACTTCCCTTTATGGCTTTTGTAGATCAGATCGGAAAGGTCTTTTCGGACGATCGGGCGATTGGTCGGAATCACCACGGTTTCCAAATTATAGATTTTGTAAAATTCTTCTTCTTCAGTTTTTGCGGTTCCTGTCATACCCGCAAGTTTGTCGTATAGTCTAAAGTAATTCTGAAAAGTAACAGTGGCGAGGGTTTTACTCTCCTGTTTCACCTCCACTCCTTCTTTTGCCTCAATGGCCTGGTGCAATCCATCGCTATAGCGACGACCCGGCATTAAACGGCCTGTAAATTCATCCACAATCACAATCTCACCCTCTTTTACTAAATAGTCCGTATCGCGTTTAAAAATAGCGTACGCTTTTAAAGCTTGTTCAATGTGATGAACTTCTAAGAATCCCGCATCGGTGTAAATATTCTCAACACCCAAAAGTTCCTCCATTTTAGTGATACCTTCTTCCGTCAAAGTAGCGGTTCGCCCTTTTTCATCAATCACATAATGTTTTTCCTGAGTCAGCTGATTGATAAGCTGAGAGTAATGAAGATATTTTTTAGTGGATTCACCAGCAGGTGAGGAAATGATAAGCGGTGTTCTTGCTTCATCAATTAAAATCGAATCGATTTCATCCACGAGCGCATAATTCAGATCACGCTGAACCCGATGATCCATATCCTGAACCATATTGTCGCGAAGGTAGTCGAACCCGAATTCATTATTCGTTCCATAGGTAATATCAGAATTGTAAGCAGCCTTTCTTTCCTCGGGAGTTACCCCGTGAACAATTACTCCCACACTAAGCCCAAGATAACCATAAAGGGCGCCCATCCAAGCGGCATCACGAGAAGCCAAGTAGTCATTTACCGTCACCACATGAACTCCTTTGTCCGTTAAAGCATTTAAGTAAACAGGAAGTGCCGCCACGAGCGTTTTACCTTCACCAGTTTTCATTTCCGCAATTTGCCCCTGATTCAAAACAATTCCTCCAATAAGCTGACAATCGTAAGGAATCATATCCCATTCTTTTTCATCTTTTCCCACCGAGAATTTTTGCCCCATCATACGACGACAAGCATTTTTAACCGTGGCAAAAGCCTCAATCAAAAGGTCATCCACCGTTTCACCTTTCTGAATTCGCTCTTTGAATTTTTCAGTATTCGCCTTGAGTTCGTCATCGGAAAGCTTCTGATACTCCTCTTCTTTTTGATTAATCTGAGGAACGAGTGGCTGAATTCTTTTTAACTCTTTCTCATTAAACTCTCCAAATACGGCATTGATGATTTTCTTTAACATGATTTAATTTTCTTTATTTAGTTGTAGTAATTTTAATCTCAACCCCTAAGCCTAGTCCTTATTCCTTAATTCTTAGTCCTTACTTATTTAACGAAGTGATTATAGAGAGCTTATCCTCAATTGACAAACAAAACGTGTTTTTGTAAGCTTTGGTAGCGCTTTTTGTCTATAAACTCATATTTAAATGTATTACAGAAGACCCCCTAGTAAGAGGATTCATAATTACTTAATGCCTTTTTTAGTGATCGCGGCTCTGTTTTTTGCGATTTTCTACGGATGGCAGTCTCTGAACGATATGTTCATCAGTGAGAATAAAAGCACCACGAGTCAAAAGGTGTTTTTGAATATCGAAAGCGGAAGCGCCAAGGCAATGACAGTAGGAAAAGGAGAATGGCAGAACGCACCCGATAAAATCTATTTATATCGAGATGAGCATGTAAAAACAGGGAGTGATGGACGAGCAACACTGACCTTTTTTGATCAGAGTATTTCACGTATGAATACAGACACCGAAATGGCATTCACCTCTTTAAAGAAAAAAGGGGATACTTATAATATAGAGGCTCAATTAGACAAAGGAGACACCTGGATAAAAGTTGAGCAGGTTATCAATCCCGATTCCACCTTTAGTTTGACCACCGATCTAGTCACTGTCGACACGCGCGGAGCGGTGCTTTCTTTAAGCGCCCCAGGAACCGTTTATGTCATGGAGGGGAATGTTCAGATTGGCGTTAAATACGACGATGAGGTGATTAAAACCTTCAATCTAGGTGTGGGTCAGCAGTTTATTGCTGATGAGGAAAAGGTAGGAGCGATTAAGCGAGGGGAGGACGCTGAAGTTATTTTTGCTTTGAGCGACACCTTTAAGCACACCAATTGGTACCGATGGAACATTAAAAAAGATGGGGCGGTCAATGCCTTCGAAGAATCCGATTTGGATGATGAAGATTTAGCGGAGGACGACACAGAGGAAGACGAGGAAGCTATGCCCGACGACGATGAGAATGAGGAGGTTGATCTCGCCAATGTAGGCCGAGTGGTTTATGTGACCAAACCTTCTAAAAATACAGAAACCAGTGATTCAACCATTACGGTTCAAGGAAACTTCGATGAAGAAAAAATCAACGCCGTATTTGTCGACGACACTAAGGCCACCATCACAGGGGCGGGTAAATGGAAGGTGAGTTCTGTGAAACTTGGACCTGAAGGAAAGAATGAATTAAAGATTGAAGCCGAAGATTTAGATGGTGAACGGATCACTTTGGATTCATTGGTTGTGATTTACGACAAAACAGCCCCACAAGCTCCTAGGATCATTGATCCGATTTTAGAAGAAGGAGCGGAAAGCTTTGTGGTTGAAGATGTGGAACAATTGATTGAAGGAGCAGTGGGTAAAGACACAGCAGCCGTCATTGTGAACGACTATCGCTTAACCAAGTATGTTCCTGGCAGTAAAGAGTTCACCTATTACGCCAAAACCGAATACGGCAATTTAAACGAAGGAGAAAACGAATACACGGTTTACGCAGAAGACAAAGCCGGAAATCGAAGTGATGCAACCATTATTATTTTAACATTGGATCAGGAAGTGATTGATGCCGCTGGTGAGGGGGGGGATGAAGAAGAGGCGTCTGCGTCTGATGCGACACCCGCTGAGTCACTTCCGTCAGCCAGCTCAAGCGGAGGAGTTAAAATCACGGCTCCAAACGATGGAGAAAGCTTGATAACTTCCGAAACTGAGTTTGAAATTGCAGGAACAGTTCCTCCAAACACGGCGGTAGTAAAAGTAAACGATTATAAACTCTCACTTTTTGAATTGGGAGATGCTACCTTTAAGTATCG
>DAOWGG010000014.1 GCA_030637565.1 Candidatus Peregrinibacteria bacterium
AATCATTTCATCATATCCTTCATTATCAAAAACAGTAATAAGCTTTTTAGGATCTTCTTTGTAACCCCCAAATAATTTATTAAAACTCTTCGCCACACGTTTCGGCGTATCCACAAGGCCTTCACGCTCAACGTCCTCGTCAATAGCAGCAAGAAGCTCTTGAACTAACTTTTCAATTTTTACATTATCCATTATTAGTAATTTGTAATTAATAATTAGTAATTAAAAAAAGGGTACCACTCGATGATCATTTTTTATCTCATCTAAAATTGATTGATACAGTTTCCCACTCGCGGGGCTTTTCAGTTTAGAATCAATCTCTAAAAGAGGCACCAGTATAAACTGTCGATCAGTCATATGTCGATGGGGAATAGTCAAATGATCCGATTCCATCACAAGATCGCCATACAAAAGAATATCCACATCAATTTCTCGAGAACCCCAGTGGTTTTTTTTGCTTCGACCAATGTCAGACTCAATAGACTGCGACAGATCAAGCAGCTCATCAGGAGTTAACGTGGTTTCAATTTTAATTACCTGATTCAAATACCACCCCTCTCCTTTTTCAGCCCTTGAATGATCCCGATCTTCCGCCCCTTCCGCGTCATGAAGTGGCCAAGGCTCTGTTTCATAAACTTTAGATTTTTCAAGAATATGGATACTTGAATGAGCTTCCAATTTTTCCTCAACAGCCGAAAGGTGAGCCATGCGATCACCCATATTGGAACCGAGAGATAAGTAAGCCATTGTTTTCAGTTGAGGTCTGGACATTCTTAATTCTTAATTCTTAAACATTGTAAGTTTATATTGATTTAAACACAAAAATAAATTATAAAATAAAAGAAATGAAATTTTAATAATAACCCACTCCACATGCCAGAAGCACTTGAGTTTAACCACGAAGGCCTACCTCACAACATCGCCCAAAGCGACATACTCGCCACAATGACGCGAGAGCAAATTGAGGAAATGATACAAGATCCATCTCAGAATTTTAAAGGTTTAGATAAATACGAATGTCAAAAGGAAACCGATGGATTAACAGAGCGTACAGAAGAAGAAATGATAATAAGTGAAGGAGAAAACGACGATACTGACGATAAATTAGATTAAAAAAATCCACCAAAAAAAGCTCAAATGGATTACGAATAATAGAAATTCATTTGAGCTTTTTTAATCAATATTTTATTCTCCTCGATAAACCGCAAAAGAAGTGGGGGTTTCCCACAAGGAAATTTCGTAAAGTTTAACCTGATTGGAAAATTCGGTTGGATCAAACCCTTCTTCGGTATTGTCTTTGAAATATTTTGTGATCGATTCAGGAAGGTTCGGATCATCCAACTCTGCCTGAATAAGAGTTTTTAAATCAACCAGCTCATCCCAAATCCATTTGACAATATTTTCGCAAGAAGCAATTTCAATAATATCGTTAATCACCTGATGATCGAGC
The DNA here is from genome assembly GCA_030637565.1 of Candidatus Peregrinibacteria bacterium. Lineage (GTDB taxonomy): Bacteria > Patescibacteriota > Gracilibacteria > UM-FILTER-43-11 > UM-FILTER-43-11 > DAOWGG01. Next base: position 1,451 of record DAOWGG010000014.1, read on the forward strand.
TTATCGAGAACCTGCTTCTTAATAATTTTTTTAAGAACCACGAAATCAATCACCAAACCATTTTCACCCAGCTTCCCATCAACGGTTACTTTCAATCGATACGTATGACCGTGCATACGTTCACACTTCCCATAATATTTGGGTAAAAAATGGGCTGAATCAAAGGTGAATTCTTTTCCAACAAGCATGAATTCAGGGGTTAAAAAATGTGTTTCAAGTATAGAGATTTTGGCTTGAAAGTAAACTTGACAAATATATTAAAATATATTAAAATACTAAACTAATAAAACAACTCAAATTAAATGTCTTATAAAGCACCTCAATCATCACTAGAAAATGAAGCAGTTAACTTCATGCACCTAACCCCTGCTGAAATCAACAAAGCGCTAAGAGATCTAGGTGTTGGAATAAAGGTTATAGAAAATTATTTCAATGAATTGGGAGAAAAGCTCGCAATAATTTTAGAAAATAGTGATTTTAGGAATGCGCCTGAGAAGATATTAGAAGAAATTCAAATGGTTAAAGTGCGTCGACAATATCTTGCAGAAGTTATCAATATGAATAATGGAGAAGGTGCTGAATTAAGAATTTTATCTATCAATAAAAAAAGGGGGGGTCAAGAGCTAGAACAACCTAAAAATGTTCGAAAACGCCCTCGACCAAGGATAAGAATTGTGAAAGGTAACGAAAGGAATAGAGGGGAAAAATTACCGCCTATGCCAACAGGGGCTCAGATGGAGTGGAGAAAAAAAGTTGAAGATCAAATTCGACAAAATCAATAAAAAATATTACAATTTATTAAATTAACCTCCATAAAATGTCTTGTATAGAAATAAATTACGAAGATCCAGATAGCGACGTTATTGTTATTTCTGACAAGGAAAAAAACGACGAAGGGCCCAAGCCAGTCGACATTCGTGACCTTCCACGAGAAGACCTTCAAATTGTAGAAATAACTGAGCAAAAAGAAGAAACTCCTCCTCCAATGCCATCCAATGAGCAAATGAAAAAATGGAGAAAGGAAATTGATGAAAGAATTCGACGAAAAAACTAAGTCAATTTTATTTGTTCTGCCAATAATTTAACATGGTGTATTCGAGCAATCGATGCACCATTTTTAATAGCCTTTAAGCTCCATTCAGCACTAAGTTCATCACGATCAGAAACTTCACCACCCAAAAAGGATTTACGCGAAACACCAATCATAACCGGGTATCCCAAAGTTTTTAATTCATCCAATCGATCAATAATTTCGAAACTGTATTTTGGATTCGCACTCACAAACATCCCCATTCCAGGATCAATAATAATTTTTTCTTCTGGAAAACCTGCTTGGATCAAAGCACTAGCTCTTTCAACTAAAAAAGCTTTAATCGAGGCAATAACATCATCATAAATCAGCCATTCCTTTGTCGTACGAGGAGTGCTGTCTTTGGAATACATTAAAACCACATAAGGCTGATAATTTACCAAAACCGATAGCATTTTCGGATCACCCCGAAGCGCCGTCACATCATTCACCATCTGAAAACCAGATTTAAGAGCAAATTCAGCAACATCTGCCTTATAAGTATCGATCGAAAAAACAGTTTCTCTCCAAAGCTCTTGGTCATCAATCAAATTCATCAAAGGAGCAAGGCGCTTAAGCTCTTCATTCAGCGACACATCAGAAGATCCAGGCCCTGTTGATTCGGCCCCCACATCAATGATATCCACTCCTTCTTTAATCATTTCCTGAATTCGAAGAGCCGCATCACCAATATGAAAGTGCTGACCCCCATCCGAGAAAGAATCAGGCGTCACATTCAGAACCCCCATGATTTTGGGTTTATCAAAATTCATACTGACATAATAAATCAGAAATCTAAGATCTGAAATCAGAAATATCTATTTCCCCCAAACCAACTTATCAAACGCCTTCATCATTTTCTTGGTCACAGGCCCAGGCTTCCCTGTCCCAATTTTATGCCCATCAATTTGAACCACGGGAAGAATTCCACTGGTAGTTTGAGTAATAAAAACTTCATCCGCGCTCATCAAACTTTTGATTTTAATCCCTTCAAAATCACAAGGGCTGTCCAGCTGAGCCAACTCAATCACCGTATCACGAGTGATACCGAATAGAATATTTTTATTGGTCGCATAAAGGTGTCTTCCATTCACCCAAAAAATATTAGAATAAGAACCTTCACGGACATAAAACTTTCGCGGATCCACTAAAATCGCCTCATAAACTCCACAACTCTTCGCATGCTGATGAGCTAAATACAAAAAAGAATCAGCCAAAGTTTTAGCTCGAGGAGAATTGCGACGACCTTGATAAGAGATAGCTTTCACACCCTTTTTATAAAAAGATTCTGGTTTTTCCTTAAGACTTTCAACAGTCACCACTAAATGCTTTTTACTCAAAATAATACGAATTTTTGCATTCTTGTATTTACTTTCCGCCAAAGTATCAACAATAATTTGATATATTTTTTTGAATGTCCATTTACTCTTCAGCCCAATGACATCAGCGGAAACAAAAAGACGAGCTAAGTGGTCATCCAGACGAAAGATTTTTTTGTTGTAAGTGCGAACCGTCTCAAAAACAGCAAAGCCATACAAAAAAGCTTCGCTCACAACTGGAATGCAAGCCTTTGTCTCATCGGTGATTTTCCCATCAACGTTGATAATCATGGTTACTTGATTATATCAAGAAACCGCTCTGCTTTCAACAAAGCCTCGTTGTATTCCGATTCTGGATCGCTATCCGCCACAATCCCCCCACCTGCCCAAAACTCCATATATCCGTCTTTAATTAAAATAGTACGAATCGCAATATTAAAATCCATCTCCAAACCATAGCCACAATTGGGCCCACCATCGGGCCCATCATCGCGAAGCGAGACTCCGTTCGCGGAGCAACTGGAAATATACCCAATCGATCCCGTAAAAATATTCCGCGGCAACCCTTCTAATTCCGATATATATTTCATCGCCCGCTTTTTAGGGCAACCAGTAATAGATCCACCTGGAAACATTGCCTCAATCACCGTCTCGGAGCCAATGTCTGATCGTAATTGCCCCTCAATTTCAGAGTATGTATGCCAAAGATTTTTAAGCTCAAGAACCCCCCGCTCCTTTTTGAGCTTTAGTGTTCCGTATTCACAAATTTTCCCCACATCATTGCGCTCCAAGTCCGTGATCATATCTAACTCCGCCCGCTCCTTTTCACTATTCAAAAGAGAGTCCAGATTTTTCTGCCCACCTTTTTTTGAAATGGTTCCTTTGATAGGAGTCGTTGTGATCTTCCCATCCTGAACTTTAAAAAGTCGCTCCGGTGAACTACTGA